>NZ_JBBOWZ010000005.1:0-3724 GCF_038007345.1 Cytobacillus sp. FSL M8-0252 | reverse complement strand
CCAAAAAGCCTTTAATAAAAATAAAAAATAGACCCCCTTGAGCTGAAACGGCATTTAAGGGTGGGTCTATTCCTACTTTTAGCCAACCCCTATTAGGTCGGTTATTTTTAATATATCATAAAAAAATATATTTTTATTTAAGTTACTTAAATTATTGATTTTAAGTTACCTTTATATTATAATTAAAGTAACTTAAATTATTGGAGGTTTTTTATATGTTTGTAATACGTGGTGGAGATGGTCAAATTGTCGTTAGCACAGCATGGGATGAAACAAACGGAAAAGAAATTCAGTACGAAACTTATGAGCAAGCTGAACAAGCATTGAACGAATTGAAAAAAAGTTTGCCAAAGGATCTTTTCAAAATTGAAGCTACAAAATGCGAACGTTGCAATGGTAATAATGACCTTGCAATAATTCATGTAAATGACGAAGCAAAAGCATATTGCCAAGATTGCCGAGTAGAAATGTTCACGAAAAAAAGAACAGTCGGACGTCCATCTGTAGGAATAACAAAAAAGGTATCACTGACACTTCCTGAAGAAGAATGGAACTGGTTAGACAAACAAGCCGAAGGAAATCGTTCGCAGTATCTTAGACGATTAGTTTGGGAAGCACAATCCAGCGAATACGAATGGAGCAACAACGCTAGTTTAGGTTATGCCATTTTAGGAGCAAAAAACCTTGGATATACTGACAAACAAATCGAAGAACTAGTTAGAGCAATTTACCGAGAGTTCGATATGAAAACTCTCGATGAAGCCAAAAAAGTTTACAACCAATCACCGTACTGAAAAGTGCGAGTGCCCATCTATGCACCTTAAAAAATGTGCTGATGGGTACTCACTCCGTTCGTAAAAAATAATGCTTCGCATTGAACCCACAGGGGCAAAAAAAAAACGCAGAAGAAAATTCTTCTGCTTTATCAAAACCACGCTTGACGAAAACCTTATTTTAAACAGGTTTTAGCACGTCACTCGATAGAGTGTATAAGTGCGCCCTTTTCATTTTTAACAAAATAAAAAAGGGGTCAAAATCAACCCCTCTGAATGACATAATTTTTTAATCCAATATGCCACCTTGCGATGACATCGAAAGTACCATTTGCTACTTCATCATCTTCCGAAATCTTCACAAGGTCTCCATCTTCCGCATCTCCTAGATTCAATTCCTTGTGGATCTCTTTCAAAAGACCTCCGTATCCTATCAATCTTTTATAAGCAAGAGCATCATCCAATGCTAAAACCGTTTCGACATTTTCCGACGTTATTTGATTCCCTTTAATAACATCCGTATCTTTGACTGGATACTTTGAAACTTCCAAAATAGCATTTTGTTCTTTCATAGCATTTTTTAAATCTTTTTCATAGATTTCCAGTTCATTTAATTTTTCTTTTGGTTTTACTTTTTGAATATGAACAATTGGCTTATAGTCTAATTTCATAGCTTTTTGCCAAAGGCTTGTCCATTCTGATTGCTTTATGTAATTCTTTGAAAAATAACTAGGAGGAACACAGAGCAACACATGAAAATGAGGATGATACGTTCCGAATGACTTACTTTCTGGGTCTCGATTCTTCGTAACCTCTAAAGCTCTAAAAAAGCCCCTTACAGACGTTTTAAAGGCTTTATAATCTTTCAACCTCTTAAACCCCTTAGACATAGCTGAAATCGTCTCAGAAAGACTCTCAGCGTCTGTATTTTTAACAGTAAGGGTTAAGAATAACCACCGAACGTTTTCACGCTCATTGACCGTCTCAACGATTCTCTTATTATGATAAGCAATTTTCAACGACCTTCTCCAGTTACACATAGGACATAACCTCACTTTACAAAACCATGCTTGATATAGCTTCAACGCTTCTCCTGTATGCTTGAAAACTAATTGCGTAGCACAATCTCTCATCCGTTCAGCTTTGCTATGTAATCCTGCAACATCGAAGTGATCGGCTGTCAAAAGGGAACGTTTCTTTTTGCCCTTCCAATCTCTCTCTTTGCCCGATTTTGTTCGGTCTACCAAAATTTCGGTAGTTGATTTTTCGGACGTTTCAATGTTATTATTTTTGTACATGATAAAACAAATACTCCTTTCTGAATAACCTTCAGGAAGGCATAAAAAGACCCCTGATGATATTTGGTAGTTTCTCGACAATTCAACCTTATCACAGGGTCTTTTTGCTGTCTACCACCAAAAACAGCCTTCAAGCCAGTTGTATCAAGGCTTTAAGCCTATTTTCAAAAACGCCATTGTTTCTATTAGTATCAAGATAAGAAAAAACAAAAAAAGGCCCCTGAAAACAGGGACCTTTTTTTAGCCAAAATGGCTTTTCTCCAAGCAAGGTCCGGGTAGTATTTTTTGAGAAAACCACTCAAAAAATCTCCACCCTTTCCCCCTTGCTTTACGAAATTTTGGCGGTGCTTATATTTCGCCAAGCCGACACACCTAAAACGAGGAATCGAGGAATCGGCTTGCTCATGCCATCATACCGCCAAAACCGCCGGTACATCCGATCCAAAATGTTCTCCTAAAACACAAACTAGCTACGCTATGCGGGGGCTTCCCCCACACCCCCTTGCCTGCCTCAACCCTAAAACAAGGGTTCAAAACAAACTTAACTGGATATTTTGCTTCTCATATTCCATTCGATAGATATTCAATATTTTTTGATTATATCTAGGATATAAATCTAGCATAATAAACTCTAATTCTTCTTTTGTGAGATTATCTAAAACGTTCTTCCCATCCCTCTTATAAACATCAGTCATGAAATGTTTATTTATTTTTTTATATAATTTGCTATAAAGCATAGGGGTATTATTATTTTTAGTGTTAATCAATCCCAAGACTATAATCATGTGATTAATGGCTTTTTTATACCTGAAAAAATTTGAATCATTTTTTACCCGTTCATGGTCTTTCATTTCCTCGTTATAATTATCCCGAGAAACGACAATCCATCCTTTTTCTTTATAAAATTTTATAGCTTCGGATTCATACCTGTAAAATTCCTTCGTAGTATTTTTTTCCCTATCCAATTCCTTGAGAACAATATATTTTGTGTCCTTATGAAGATACAGCACAATTTTGTCTCTGTTATCAAAATAACGTGGAATTCTAGAAGTATGTTCAATCCATCGGATTAAAAAAGAATCTTCAGTTTCACCAACGTAAACAGTATTAAGCTTTTTATTTATAATCGCATATATCCCTGCATTTAAAAGGCTATTTACTCCTACTTCCAAAACTCCCACCACTTCTTTCGAGATGCAGCCGCGATTTGTTTCTTGGTATCTTGCAGTTCTCGAATGGCTGCCATTAAATTATTATCTCGTTGATCCATTCGCTCCAGGAGTTTTTTATTAAACTCTTCCTGCTTTTTTATGAATTGCACAAATGGATTTTCTTCTTCTTGTAGCGATATATCGGGTTTCGCTATAAGTAAACTGGCACGAAACAAACTCGCTACATGCTGAACAGATTCATCAAGCGATTTTCCCATCTCTTTTAGATGGCAAATGTACTCTAAAAAACGAATATCATCCTCGCTATATTGTCTCCAATTTTTCTCATCTTTTTTAAAAGAATATCCTTGTTCTTCAAGCATTTGCGAGTATTTTCTAACGGTGACCGCCTCTATTGAAAGTCGCTTTGCAACGTCTTTGCTAGAGTAATATAAATCGTTTTTCATACCTATCACCTCTAGCAAATGATTCGATATAAAAC
>NZ_JBBOWZ010000004.1:0-15143 GCF_038007345.1 Cytobacillus sp. FSL M8-0252 | reverse complement strand
ATTATTCTTCGTAAGTATTCTAATGCTCGTGCTTGCATGATTTCGGGCTATATAAGCGATAGCAATGTTGAACTTGCTAATGGGAAGATTGTTTTAAGTCGTGGTGTATTGGCATTGTTATATGAAGAATTAGAGGGTTATATGTCTTTAAAATAAGGATTCGTATTGACAAATAAATATACATTGCCCATACATTCTAGTAGACATAACATCACTTATTGGCAGTTATGAAGCAGTCAGAAGCCTTGTGCTTACTGGCTTTTTCTTTTTGTTCACTATGGCCAAACAATATACAGTGAGCAAAATAGGGATAGAACAATATTTGTGCGTTTTAAAGAATGTATGAATAGGTGTATAAATTTAATCGATTTTTTATAAGTTTATGTGTTTGAACCAGAAGTGGATTATCCACTTCTGGATAATCCATAAGTGGTGAAAGTTCATTCCCAAAACTTCCACCACTTTCTTTTATTTTCATTTGTAGTGGCAATTTCTTTTTGGACTTCATGTAGGTTTTGTAAGGGGTCATTGAGTTTTTGTTCATGCTCTTCTTGTTTTTTTTCTATTTCAGCAATATGTTTTCGTAGTTCTGTAATTTCTTCTTTTTGATCAGCGATGATTTCCATGGTTTTGGACATTTGTTCTAGTGCTAGTTGAAGTTGTTGAGCATACTGTTTTATCTCGTTTTCTGATTGTTGTTGCACTGCTGTTGTGGTTATTGCGTTTGTATCTTCTATGTCGATATTTCTAGGAAACATCTGACTTAGACCATTCTCAATTTCCATTGCGGTAAGTTTGTTTTTAAATCCTTGCGCAATAAACCGCAAGACTTCTATAGTTTCGGGTCGATAGCGCTTTTTTCTTCCTTCACCAACGGAAGGAATATAATCTATGAAATTGTCTCTATAATATCTTGCAGTTGATTCTGGTATATTTAATTCTTTTGCAATGTCTGCAATGGTTAATAATTTTTTGATGAGGATGACCTCCAATCTCAATGAGAAAATTTATAAAGTTTTTCTACAAAGCTTCTTTAATTTCCTATCTTATGAATTATTTAGGTTTTGCTTCGGCATGTCGAAATATGTCGACTTTTATCCTACTAGATATAGTTGAGGAAATTTAATTAAATGGTATAATAAGTACGTAAATGTACTTATGGGTCTGTTTTTGACCATTTATAAGGAGGTGAAATATTTAATTGGCAAAAGAAATACAAATTAAGTTTACAGTTAATGAAAATCAAAAATCTCGTTTAGATAAATTAGCTAAACAAAGAGAAGTTACCGTAAATCAATTTGCTAAATTAACTGCATTAGGTGTGAGAATGACACCTGCACCAGTGATTGATATATCAAAAAATCACATGGAAGAAACTGAATTACTTAACGAGATTTTGCGCTATTTTCATGAACATCCAGATGGGGATGCAAGTCTTTTTATTTCTTCTAAATTTGATGAGGAATTGATCAGCAAGATTAAAGCGTATCTTAAAAACTAAAAAAAATGTTCCCTGCATACACAGAGAACACTATGCAGATAAGATTCGGGCCCTATTTGCATATCTCCAGTATGCAAGAACAGTTCATATAAATCAAATAAACATTCTGGAGGATTTTATAATGATGTCTATCGATGAAAGATTAGGAGAAGTAGAAGAAAAAACACATATGTTAAATGTATTATCACGCATTACTAGCTCTTTATTAGTAGATGATGAATATACGAAGAAGGCTGCTGCGGATGAATTAATCGAATTTATGAATTCTCAAATGAAAAAAATACCTTATATTACCGAAAATAGATAAGACTATTAAAAAACTACAACTTAATATGAGTGGTTCTCGTTGAAAAGTCGCTATACGAGTTAACTATACTATTTTCTAGTTAATGGACTACGCTATAAATCCATTTGTGACTCTATTTCTTAACATTATACATACGTATAAAAGGTTGTTGATGCAAGCCAGAAATCAGCAAAATAGGAGTTGAACATGCCCTGTTGGGAGCCTTCACTCTGACATGAGAAAACATGGATAAAAACGCTTAAATTCTAAGAAATGAGGCGGTTTTATGAAAAAGAAATTAATGATTTTTGGGATAGTTACATTTCTAGGTATTGGTGTAACGTCTGGCTTTACTTTATATAAAAATAATGTTGAAGCCGAGGAATTAAAAATAGCAGAAGAAAAACAGGCAGAAGCTGAAAGAATTGCTGAAGAGAAAGAAAAAGAGAAACAAATTGCTATGGAAAAGGCTGAAAAGGAACGTTTAGCGAAAGAGAAGGAAGAGCAAGAGAAAGAACGAATTGAGAAAGAAAAAGCTGAACAAGAGCGTATCAAAAAGGAAAAGGCAGAACAAGAGCGTTTAGCTGAAGAACAGAGATTGGCTAATCTAAAAAAAGAAGTTGATAAACAAGTTTCAGAAGGAAAACTTGATTATGCAGATAGAGCCAAAGAACCTCCTTCTTCACCTGCAAAAGAACAACCAAAACAATCAATTGTAACAAAACCAAATCCACCTAGTTCAAATAACAATACTTCTACTCCTAAAAAAGAAACATCGTCTGAGCAAAAGAAATCTCCGGTAGTTAAAGAGAAAGAAGAAACAAAGAGCGATGATAATTACGGTTTGAAACCAGGTGATACATTTGAAATTGAGTTAGATCAAGGAGGAGATATTGATAGAGGAGGTACTTGGGAAGGCGGTTGGACAGATTAATGATGCTAATGAAATTTATAAAAATAAATAAATAAGCTTTTTAAGCACTTTATCGATTAAAGATAGGGTGCTTTTTTATTGGAATTAGATACTAGGGAGGAAAAGAAAATGAGGAAAAAATTCAAATGGGTACCGTTTGTTGTTATGATGGTTCTTTTTATACAATTATTTGCGCCTTTGAAAAATATCAATAATGTTATGGCATCTAGTGCAACAGTAGAATATCGAGGTCAGATTTCATATGGTGGTTCAACAGTTGGGGATTTTAGGGTTAATGGTGAACAAGCATTTTGTATAGAGCACTTTAAGCCAACACCTCCAACAAATACACCAAACAATGGAACTAGCCTTTATAACGATAAAAAAATCGCAGCTGCATTATATTGGGGTTGGGGTGGAGATGAAAATATTTTTGGTTCTGATAGAGAACGTGGGGTTGTTGTTACATCGCTTGTTTTGAGTGAAATTTATACAGGTGAGTCTGCAGGAGGAAAGAATATTCCTGGTTATGCTGAACTTTATAAAAAAGCGATGTCTGAGGATATTCCAAATGCAGATATAGATTTTTCAAAAAAGGTTATTGATAGTTCAATTAGTGGCAATGTCCAAAAAACAGAAACAAACAAATTTAATGGTGACCGTTCAAATAAGGTTTCTTTTAATTTGCCAAAGGAAGTTACTTTGCATAATGTAACTACCGGGAAAAAGAAAACTGGTGGTACTGTAACATTAAAAGGTGGAGAATCTTTTTATTTAACAGCACCTTTATCTTATGGCAAAGATTTTAATACAGGAAAATTAAAAGGTTCTATGAAAGAATTTTCTCCATTGGTTGTTGCTATGAAAAACCCTTCATTTCAAAAATTATCATTTGGAGTGCGAATAGATCCACTAGATACTGCAAGTTTTGAAGCAAACTTTGAAGTAAGACAAAAAGAGATAACCGTTCAACATAAAGACGAATATAACAAGGCTTTATTAGAAGAACAGGACTACACGAGAAATATAGGTTCTGACTATAGTTTTTCTCCAAAAAACACGATTAAAAAAGGTGATAATACTTATGTGCCAGTCAGTAAATCAAAGCTTACTGGAACATTAGGAAATAAAGATATTACTTTAACATTTTGGTACAACCTTCAACGCACTATCACAATTAAGCATGTTGATGCTCGTGATAATGGGGTAGCGTCAGGAAAATGCGGATTTACAACGTTAAGCAAATTTTTCTAACGATTACCCCGTTTTTAACAACGTTAAGAAAGCTTTAATGGTCTTAAAGAATCTAGAGAAACCTCTTTGTCTGAATTAAAATGATATTCTCCAAGTAAATTTATATGCTCCCAACCTAGAGGGGATATATGATGCAATAAGTCTTCATTTAAATTACCTAATCTTTTTTGATACTCAACTGCTTTTGTAAGATGTAGAGTGTTCCATACACTAATAGCATTTATAATAATGTTCAATGCACTAGCTCTTTGTAATTGATGTTGTAGAGTTCGTTCTCGAAGTTCACCCTGTTTGCCAAAAAAGATCGCTCTTGCCAACCCATTCATCGCTTCCCCTTTATTCAATCCTTTTTGAATTTTTCTCCTTAAAGATTCATTGGAAAGATAATTTAGAATAAAAATTGTTTTTTCTATTCTCCCCATTTCACGTAAAGCCGTGGCTAAACTGTTCTGTCTAGAATAAGAACCTAGTTTCCCCATAATAAGAGATGCTGACACAGTTCCTTCTCTTATTGAATGAGCTAATCGCAAAACATCTTCATAATTTTCTTTAATAATCTTTTTATTTATTTGACCACGTAAAATAGGCTCTAATTTGGGATATTCACTTGCTTTCCCTATTGTAAATAATTTTGAATCTGATAAGTCTCTTATTCTTGGAGCAAACTTAAACCCTAATAGATGAGTTAATCCAAAAATTTGATCGGTATAACCTGCTGTGTCTGTATAATGTTCTTCTATATTTAAATCAGTTTCATGATGTAATAAACCATCCAAAACGTGAATAGCATCCCTCGAATTGGTATGAATAATTTTTGTGTAATAAGAAGAAAATTGGTCACTTGTAAACCGATAAATTGTAGTGCCTTTTCCAGTCCCATAATGAGGATTAGCATCAGCGTGTAATGATGAAACACCTAATTGCATTCTCATTCCATCTGAAGAAGAAGTTGTGCCATCACCCCAATAGGATGATAAGTCTAATTTATGGTGAAAATTCACTAATACAGCTTGGGCTTTATTCATCGCATCTTCATGCATTCGCCATTGAGAAACATTAGCTAATTGCTTATAAGTAAGTTCTGGTGTTGCTTCAGCCATCTTGCTCAAACCAATGTTCATCCCCATTCCTAACAGGGCTGCCATGACTATGATTGTTTCTTCTTTATCAGGCTTTCGGTTATTGGATGCATGAGTAAATTGTTCGTGAAATCCAGTTATATGAGCAACATCCATCAGTAAATCCGTTAACTTTATTTTTGGTAGCATTTGATAAAGGGTTGCACTAAATTTTTTTGCTTCTTCTGGAACATCTTTTTCTAGCCGGGCAATGGAAACCTTTCCTTTTTCCAAAGAAATTCCTTCTAATTTGTTTGCATTTGCAGATAGCCATTTTAGTCTTTCATGAAGACTGTCGGTTCTCTCCTTTATATAATCTTCGAAAGATAAACTAACTGATAATCTGGTATTCTCTTTCGTTTGGTTCCATATATCTTCTGAAAATAAATATTCCTCAAAATCTCTATATTGCCTACTACCTACAATGGAAACATCCCCAGCCCTAACGTGTTCCCTCAATTCTGTTAAGACAGCCATTTCATAATAATGACGATTGATTGTACCATCATCATCATATAAGTGTTTTTTCCAACGATTTGAAATGAAATCTACTGGTGATCCGTCGGGCACTTTTCGCTTTCCAGATTCGTTCATTCCTCGTATAACCTCGACAGCTTGCAAAAGTGTTTCTGTTGCCTTAGTAGAATGAAACTCCAATACCTTTAATAATGTTGGCGTATATTTTCTAAGAGAATAAAATCTTTTTTGCAACAAGTCCAGATAATCATAGTCAGCAGGGCGTGCAAGCTCTTGAGCTTCTTCTACAGAAGAAACAAAAGAATTCCATTCAATAATGGACTCTAAAACCTCAAAAACATCCAATTTTTCTTCTTTTGCTTTTATCAATGCTTGTCCTATGTTTGTAAAGTGTATAACTTTCTCATTCAACTTTTTACCGTTTTGTTTTTGAATTTCTTCTTGTGCCTTACGCCCTTTTGATAATAGGCTAAGAATTTGTCGGTCATGGATTTCGAAAGCTTTATCCGTTAGCTCTTGAGATAAGTGTAATAAATACACAGTTAGTATTGAATGACGTTTATTTTCCTGAAAATCACGAAATGCATAAGGCTCATATCTTGAGCCAAGACGAGAGAGCTGTAACAATCGATTACGGTGTAAATGATGAATATTAACTTTTTCTAATTCCATTTCTCGTATATATTCTAGTCGTTCTATTACTTTTAGAAACGTTTCAGGAGAAGGGTGTCCCGGTGGTTCTTTTAACCAGCCTAATATCGTTTTATTAGACTCTGATTGATGATGTGAACTAATGATTTCTTCCAATTTCTCTTTTTGCTCAATTTTTAGAGATTGACTGACGGTATTATATATTTTCTTTTCAGCCATAGCTCTTGCTTCCCACACTATTCTTTCAAGCGTAGTAATGGCAGGTAGTATGATTCGATTTTTTCTCAAGAAGTCTAAGCATTCAAATAGTAAATGTGAGGTGTCACCATTTTCGAAAGCTAACTGATGAAGATGTTTAAATGTCATTCGATATTCTTTTAAAGTGAAAGGCAAAAAACCAAATTCATTACGAATCTCTTTCAAATGATCCCATAATGTATTGTCTCTTTGAGGATAAAGGCTAAGTGAAGATGAAGTAGCCCCAATTTGTTTTGCTATGTAATGTAAAACGGACTCTGGGATACTTTTGATATGCGTGTATGACCAACCTGGGTAGTGAAGAACGGCTAACTGAGTAGCAAACCCTAATCGGTTTTCTTCCCGCCTTCGTTTATTTATAATTTCTAATTCTCGTTTTGAAAAAGTATAGTACGTTCCCAAGACCCATTCATCTTCTGGAATTTGCATAAGAGCTTGCCTTTGCTCTGCTGTAAGTAATTCTCTTCCTCTTGCAATTTTCATATTGTACCAACCCATTTCTCTATTTTTCAGATTATTAGTATAATTATATATCAATAGAGTGTACTCTATTGATACAAGTATAGTAGACTGATAAAATCATAGTTAAGAGTGTCTCATAAGACTTGTCTCAAAAATGAGGTGAAATTTTTGCGGAAAATCGGTTATATACGCGTCAGTTCGACTAGCCAAAATCCTTCAAGGCAATTTCAGCAATTGAACGAAATTGGATTGGATATTATTTATGAAGAAAAAATTTCAGGAGCCACAAAGGATCGTGAACAACTTCAAAAAATGTTAGAGGATTTACAGGAAGGTGACATTATTTATGTTACAGATTTAACTCGGATCACTCGAAGTACGCAAGATTTATTTGAATTGATTGATTTAATACGAAATAAAAAGGCAAGCTTAAAATCACTTAAGGACACATGGCTAGATTTATCAGAAGATAATCCATACAGTCAATTCTTAATTACGGTAATGGCTGGTGTTAACCAATTAGAGCGAGACCTTATTCGTATGCGTCAGCGTGAAGGAATTGAGCTCGCAAAGAAAGAAGGGAAGTTTAAAGGACGGTTAAAGAAATATCATAAAAATCACGCAGGAATGAATTATGCAGTTAAGCTATATAAAGAAGGAAATATGACTGTAAATCAAATTTGTGAAATTACAAATGTATCTAGGGCTTCATTATATAGAAAGCTGTCAGAAGTGAACAATTAGTCACTCCTTATTCCATATAAGGTCCCGATTGTGGAGTATCTCTAATTACGTAGTAGAAGAAAAAAACGACATAAAACAAATATAAAAACCCCCTGAATCTAGATTCAGGGGCACTCGTTATTAAGTGACTATTGTAGTATTTGATGTTGGTGAGAAGTTTGTAACAACAAGAACCACAGGAGAATTTTGTTCTATTGTTGAGCCAGCAGGTACTGTAATTACTAGCTGCCCTACTCCTGTACCACCAGCTGTATAAGCCGATACATCTTCCATCTGTAGCACACCATTAATATAAACGTCAAAATAGCTATTATTAGTTGCTAAGGCTGGTAATGTAGTTGCGGCTGCTCCAGTGTCTGTAAAGAAATCTTCAACAGCAATTGTTAAAGTACCTGCACCTGTAACTGTCGAAGCTGCTTCATTAAAGAATCTTTCAATAGTTGGAACTGTTTCGACAGTAGAACTACCAGTAATAGCAAGTTTCATAATTTGAAGTGCCAATTAGATTTCACCACCTTTATCGTGTTCCTATTTAGTTTATGACAACAAAAAAATTTTGTTTAAACTAAAGTATCTAATTGTTAAAGTTATTAGCACAATCTTAATAAAAATTTATAAAATATAGTGATATGTAAATGGAGGTTAGCCTGAATATGATAAATGGAATAACTATAAAAAAAACTGAAAATACTTTACCAAGTCCTTTACTAATGATCCCTTCTTTACCTTCAACTTCCTTATATTTTCGTTGTCCCAAAAAAATAGATGTTATTGAATTTTATGCCATATCAGATGGACGTAGCAGAATTTATAAAGAAAACGATGGAGTAAAAGGGATTGGAAAACAAATAATCCTTGACCCTAAAAAGGTATCATATATGAACCTTTTTATAAACGGAGTATTGCAACCTAAAGAAAGCTATGAAGTGGGGAGAGGAGTAATTAAGTTAAAAACAGTGGACGTACCAATAAAAGGAGCGCCGGTTATACTGCAAATGTTTATTGTGTAATTTTGGCCACTTCTTATTGGGCAAAAATGGACAAGTCATAAAAAATTTATTGAGCACTTCAAGGAAATAGTGTAGATGTAATCTTCAGCAAACAAAGCGCTTTAATGAAGTAACTAAAGCCTAATTTCTCACTTACAACACTGGTATATTAGACTTTTTTAAATTTGGATTTCCTTAACGTTGTAAATCCGCATTTTCCTGACGCTACCCCATAATAAGGTTTTAAAAACAGAAACAGAAACGAAACTTAGGGGAGATAAATATAGTTATGGTCCTAAAACAGATTTAAAAAAGGGAGATTATACTTATCGCCCATTATCGAAGGATAAAAAAACAGGGACTGTTGCAGGCAAAAATATCACTCTAACTTTTTATTACGACACACCTTTAATTAAAACAGGACTTGAAAAAATACAAGTTTATACTGCACCAGCTAAAGATGGATTACCCGTAAATGTGAATTTATCAAAAGTGAATTATTACCCTATGGCAAACGGGGATATGGAAGAAGCGAAAGTAAATGTATCTCTGTATCAAGGGAAAGATAAAGTCGCTTCAAATGCTTATACAGCTAAAACTTTACCGAAAAGTATTAAATTCAAAGTACAGTCTAATAAACTTGAAGTGAACCAGAAAAAGCCATATACCGTAAAAATTGAAGGTCACAATAAGAATGATATTGATGTTATATCTGATGCAGCTGCTATTACAACAGATGGTTATACTTCTTCCGAGCGTTCTTTTAATACGAGTGATACATCATTTTCTCATACAGGTGTTATCATGACAGAACGTGAGATTAAAAAGGATATGAAGGTCTACAATGAGACTTTAAAAGTCAACATGAATGAACTTCAAAGAAAGAGAACTGGCTATGGATTCGAGAATCCAATTGATGTTGTTTATACAAATGAACTTGGCCAAGAATTCTCGAGTGAGTTTGATTTTTATGCACCAAACTCCATAGTGGATAATACTTATTTAACCTATCGAAAAGATAAAGACCGTTCAATCATACCTTTTGAATTGACTAACCATAAGGAAAGTAAGAAAAATGATGTTTTAACAACGACTGAAAAGCTTGAATATCCTCAAATAAAAATTGAAGAAATTACTGGTTACTTATTTTCTATGGATCAAGTAGAAAAGAAAGATTCGAGAATAGAGTATGACCTTATTGATGGAGGACGCAAGTTTTATACACCAATTTGGGGACATGTTGGGATGTATGAATTAGAGACAAAAAGTAGTAGTCCTTTAGGGGTTCATAAAATAAACCTGTCTATAAAACAAGATTTTGAAATCTTTGCTCACATGCTTGCTCATATGGATTCGGAGACTGTGAAAGATGATGCTCTTTTACTCATTCCAGTAAATTCAGATGACCCAGTATTCCCTGATAATTGGACAGAAGAAGATAAACAGGCATTTTACAAATGGGATAAAAAATAAACATTTAGAACACTCCTGCCTTCTAGGTAGGAGTGTTCTTTTTCTTATCTATCTATTCCATATGATTGATGAATATTTTTCTTTTTTCTTTTTCCTTTGATATCTTGTTCTTTCTGTTTTTGTTCTTTGGTCATTTCTTGCCCTGCTTGTTTAATACCATCTATGACTGCGTTCAATAAGCCAAACCCTTTTTCTAATGATTGAATTTGTGTTTGATATTCCGGAATTTTCGTCTCTATCTCATTGAAAGCTTTTACTTGTTTTTCAAAGTCTGCTCTTCCAGAAATACCTTCTTTTTTCATGTAATTCTTATAGGTGTTACGATTGGTTATTGCATTTTCATATTCTTGTTTGGCTGATTTTGAAACAAGCAACTTCCCTTTTAGCAATGGATTATTCTCATATTTTTCAATAATGGCTTGGTGTTTCTCGAAATTTTTCAAATAAGATTCTGCACGTTGTAAGCGTTCTTTAGTCTGATCTACACGATAAACTTCTTTTTGAAGCTTTTGAATTTCTGTTTTTCGGCTATTTACTGTCTTTTCAATGGTCTCGATTGGGACAACTTTCCCTTTTCCATACTTAGAATTCACATCAACAAGCTTGAGAGCCGTTTTAAAGCTCATATGGCGCATTTCAGGTCTTTCAGGATATAAAGAAGCCAATTGACGAACAAAAGCGTTTTTATGGGCCATTTCAGCCTTCTGAAGCATATCACGTTCAGAATGGATATATTGACGAGTGTTTCTATTTTTCTGGATAAGTCCTGGTTGTTCTATTTCATGTTGCGTTTTAATTTGGTTAAATTCTTTCTCGCTATTAAAACCAAGCTTTTCTCGATGATAGTTCAGTTTTTCATTATGGAATTTGATTTCGCCTTTTGCCTTCGAAATCTCTTGTTCGGCTCTTTCTTTTGTGATTCGATTTTCCTTTAATTTCAATGGGTTAAGCCAATTAATATTTTCAATCTGTTTTTCAGCCGTCTGGATCTCTTTGTTAAACAAATCAATCCTTTTGAAATGTTCGGAAGCACCTTGGATAGTTTCGTTCTTCCAACGGATATAGCTATCATTTTTATTTAATCGTTCATCCCATTTATCAAGCTGATTATAGCGTTTTTTAATGTTTTCTAAAGAAGGTTCGTTCTTTAAAATCTTAGAAGCATTTTGAAGGACTGTACGTTCTACAGGTGTATTAAATTGTTGTGTGTTTTCCTTTTCCTTCAATGCTTGTTTTTCTTTACGATATGTTTCAAGTTCAACAACAAGATTATTATATTCTTGACGTTCTCGGTTAATATTTCCTCTATCTGTTTGTACACCACGCTTTTCCATTTTATGAGCAACATGGCCAAGGTGAATGGTTGGCAGTTGTTCAAGTCCTTGGGCTTCATTAGATAGATGAGAAATTCGTTCCTCAATTCTTTCTCGTTCAAGTGCTTTATTGGCATAGTTTGCCCATTTTTCTCTCCATTTTTCTAAAGTTTTCTTTTGGTCCCAGTCTGTCAAAAAGTGTGTTTTATATTTAGGTTTCCCTTTTTTATCAAGGATTTTCTCACCGTTCTGGTCTAATTCATACACCTTTTTCTTTTTGTTTCCCCAAGTACCATCTTCGTTAAATGGTCGCATAGTCAACATAATATGGGCGTGAGGATTATCTTCATCGTCTCTATGTATGGAAATATCAGCAACCATGCCCTTATCAACAAACTCTCTCTGAGCATATTCACGAATCAACTCTTTTTGTTGGTCATGAGACAGTTCTTTTGGGAGAGCAATATTCACTTCTCTTGCTAGTTGAGATTTAGCATGCTTTTCGATTTTTTCAACTTCATTCCATAAACGATTACGGTCTTGTACCCATTCTGGAGCATGAGAAGGAGCAAGAATCATGGTATCCGGTTGAACTTCCCTTTTATAAAATTTCGTTTGATTCGTCCTTTGGTCATTCAAGTTTTCACCACTACGATAAGCAGCTGCCGCAACAGCCGATTGACCTTTTCCTCTTGAAATGATTTGCGCTGAAAAATGATAGATCGCCATGATTCTCACCTCTTTTCTATTCTGTGGGGTAATGTATTCTATAATCTGAGATTTCCCTTAAATCGCTAAGTTGAATGTTTTCAAAAGTCTTATCTTTAATGCAATTTGAAGGTAGTTCATTAACTATTGGGTAAGGTTTTAAATCTAGTTCATTTTGTAATGGAATGATTCTGTTTTTTGCCTTTAACCTATGTTCAAAGCTGATATTCTTCTTCCAGTGTTCAAAATTTTCGTTTTGTACTTTATAATCGTTTTGCTCTGCAACTTTCTCCCATACTCTTTCGAATTGCCAAATTTCAAAATTCAGCATGTATGCTTTTTCTAAAAGCAAAAGATAGGGTTTTAATTCTTCTTTTAATAATTGATTAATCCATAAATCTTTTCTCGATTTATCATTTAAATTTTTCCCGGATGAAATATGACCTCTATACCTTCTTTTTAAGTCGCTGGTTGCACCTATGTAGATATTCCGTTCAATTTCTCTTGGGTCGATTAATGCGTAGATATGAATCATTTTTGGTTTTTCCAGTAAATTAAAAATGGACAATAGAAAACATCTCCTTCCCTTATCGCCACGCGAATCCACTTTAAAATGAAATTCGCAAGCGATTGCGATTTCTATTTTACTGAAACAAAAGGAGAGAAATCGGAGATTTATCCTTTTTGTTTTAAGACTTGCCGAAAGGCAAGTAGTCTTTCTACTCTTCCGTTTCGGAAGGGAGAAGCTTTTTGTTCCGAAGGAACCGCACACACCCGATAGGGTGTATAAGTGCGCCCTTATCTCTTTCAGTTATAAGGGAATCATACCATAACTCATGAATAGAATCTAGCATTATAGGTAGTGTTTTCCATTCGTTTGCGATACAATGAATTAAAGGAAAATATATTTGGTGGTGAATAAAATAATGTCACGTAAAACAGACGAAGAACGTTTAAAAGAACTGGAACAAAAGATGGAACAAATCAAGGCAAAGAAACAACAAGTTGCCAGTCGAATCCAACAAAAAGAAAGAAAAGAGCGTACACGAAGATTAATTCAAGTGGGTGCGATCTTTGAGAAGTATTTTGATATTAATGGTGAGAAACAAGCTGAAAAAGTAGCCTATGGAATGAAAGATGCAGTGGACAAGCACAAAGAAAAATTATTGAATATTGATGTAGAAAAATCCAAGCAAGAAAACAAGTTGGTTTATGAAGTCCAAGAGGAACGCTTAATCATGCCAGAAGGGGAGAAACCACCTTACCAACCGTAATGCCTTGATGGCATTTTTAGTTGCCTTGATGGCAACGTTTATTACTTGGAGGTGTAGAGTTGATTTGTTCTTATTGCGAAACAGAAAGCAGTAGTTTGGCAAGCGATTGCGAATTTTGTGGTGCTCCATTGAAACCGCAGCGGCCAAAAAAGAAAGAATTTATCTATCTGGAGCAATGTGAATTACCTTTTATTGAGTTGTCGCTTTTTCATACATATGATTTATTGGTTTTGTTACGATTGGTGAGAGGTGAAAGAACAAAATGCTATCACCTTATGAGAAGCGTTCAGAAGGGCTCTAATTTGATAGAAATAGATTCTGATACTCTAACCTTTGCAGAAAACGAATACAGGCTCTATACGGCACGTATGAAGGTTATAGAGGGTATCTTGATTGATAGAATGGGTTACAAACCTAAGAGAATTGACGATAAGTTACTTGTAAGCCTTCAGAGAAAGATTGAAAATGGGTAGAAAAAAGGGAATTTTATTGATATTGTCGAATTATAGAGAAATGAGAAAAACCGCCTTAGCTTTGGTCGGCTGGCGGTTTCTCAAAAGACGCAAGGGATTAGTCCCTTTATATTTGTTTGATATATATATTCTATCATATTTGGACTAATTCCTGCTACATAAGGGAGAGAAAAAAGTAGTGGGGAAAAAGATTATAGATTTTGAACAAGCTGAAAAGAATGCGAGAATTAGAGATTTTGAAAATGAAAAGCTAGAATATGCTCAGAATTTTGGTGGAATTTCTAAAGAAGAAATTGATAATGCGATGGCTATTTTAAGTAAAGCTTCTGGTAAAGAAGTCTTTTTAGGTACTAAGAGATCACCTCAATCGAAAGTGAGGTTTGCTCAGATTTTACAAACTAACTATGATTTTTTAAGAGAAAAAGATTATTTAACTGCAAAGGAAAAAACATTTTTACTTGATGTTGTTTCTTTTATTGCTTTTGATTCAAATTGTATTGTTGATGATGTTAAAGCTAAAAATCCAGTTCCATTAAACATTTCAGAACTTGCTAAGAAAATAAAGTTAACTCGTGCAAATACAAGCCTTTCTGTAAATTCATTAGTGAAAAAAGGAATATTAGCTAAGGCTGAAAGTGGTATTGAAGGTAACAATGCTAAAGCATATTCTTTATATGTTAATCCTCATATTATCTATGCAGGAGATAAAGACAATGTAAATGAAGCACTTAAAACGATGTTTTTCAAATCTATGAAAATGAAAATTTTAAAAGATTTACCAGATAAATTATTTTAATATTTAAAGGGATTGACTATTTTTAGTTAGTCTCTTTTTTTGTTTTCGTGTGTATTGTTTTCGATACGAATGTGTATTGTTTTCGATACAGACGAAAAACTCTAAAAACCTTGGTATAACAGCTTTTTTTACACATCTATAACTCTCTCTCTTCTCACTCTATATTTAATAGCAAGTCGGCGTTATTTTTGCAACACTAAATTTATATATTTTTCGATGAATGCCCTAAAGGCAAAAACGCTACCATTAAGGTAGCTACGTCTATAAGATAATTTGCCAAATAAAAGTATAATGAATTTAACTAAAAAAATTAAAGAGGTGAATCATTTGAAAAGCACTGGGATTGTTAGAAAAGTGGATGAACTAGGTAGAATCGTTATACCTATCGAATTAAGAAGAGTGATGGATATTAATATTAAAGATCCATTAGAAATTTTTGTAGATACAGATAAA
>NZ_JBBOWZ010000003.1:0-28704 GCF_038007345.1 Cytobacillus sp. FSL M8-0252 | reverse complement strand
ATTATTCTTCGTAAGTATTCTAATGCTCGTGCTTGCATGATTTCGGGCTATATAAGCGATAGCAATGTTGAACTTGCTAATGGGAAGATTGTTTTAAGTCGTGGTGTATTGGCATTGTTATATGAAGAATTAGAGGGTTATATGTCTATAAAATAAGGGTTCGTATTGACAAATAAATATACACTCTCCATACATTCTAGTAGACATAACATTACTTATTGGTAGTTACGAAGCAGTCAGAAGTATTGCGCTTACTGGCTTTTTCTTTTTGTTCTCTATGGCCAAACAATATACAGTGAGCAAAATAGGGATAGAACAACATTTGTGCGTTTTAAAGAATGTATAAATGGATGTATAAAATAAAGAAACTCCTTTTTTAAAAAGGAGTTTCTTTATTTTATACAGTAATTAAGGAATAAATCAAATAAATACTATATTTTTAATAATTTTACATAATATCATTGTATTACCAATTATATAGGTATATACTATTATAGTTGATGTTCCAAAATATTACTTTTTATTACCTGAAATAATAATCAAGGAAAATACTCACAATTATAATTATAATTCCTATTGAAATATGAATTTCTTTATCGTTGATTCTAGTCTTTTCAAGAATGAAAATAATAGCACCTGTGATTAGTATATATATAAAACTATTTAATAAATAACTATTACTAGTAAAGGAACTATTTAATGTCTGATAAATACTTGATGTTATAGATATAACAAAAAGAATTAAAGGAATTCTCAATTTCCATTTCATCTTATTTACACCTTCTTTCCTAAATATTACATAATTATATATTTTTAATATATATAAACACAACAATTACTTCAAAAAAATAGTTGTTTTTCCATTTGTTATCATTTGTTGAACAGATAGTTGAAATTATTTGTTTAATAAAATATTATAAATTAAGGAGATAAGAGAATGAATTTTTTAAAAAGAATAACAGTTTTGGCGATGGCTTCCACGATATTTATTGGAAGTGGTTTTAGTGGAACAACGAGTGCATCTAGTATTGATAAAAATTATGAAATTAAGAACAAACAAGAATTAGTTGAAAAAATTGAGTTTTTTGATCAAGATTCTACGCTTTCACAAGAAGAAGAAACAAAATATTTATATGAAAATACTGATCCAGTTATATTAACTAATTATCTTAATGAATTAGGCGATGAAATTGTATCTGCTTTTGAAGAATTAACCGAAGAAGTTTCTTCTGAAATCAGTTTAGATACAAATGATTCTGAAACATATCAAGAAACAGTTTCTAAAGTTACTGAAAACGATGTTCTTGTAGAAGTTACGGTCACAGATGAAAATGTTGATCAAGATACATCTGGATCTATCATTAAACCATTTGCAACTGAAAAGTTCGGCTCTCGCTCATATAAGGTTGATTATGCTTTTTATCATGCTTTATATCCAGACACACATATGGTGTTAATTACTTATTATAATGCTAGCTCTAAAGGGTTAACTGCAACATCTACTTCTAAAGCTGGATCATCTGCTATGTTCCCAACTACTTTAGTAAGTTCGACAAAAATTACTGATAAAACAGCTAATGTTGTAGGACATGATATTAATGGACAAGGTGATTATGTTATGACTATAGGTGGTTATAATGGTATTGGCTTAGTTACGCGTAATATTACAGTAATTAGCACAATTAAACTTACAAAAATAAGTTCATCTTCTGTAAACGTAAGTAAATCATATAAAGTTTACAAATAATAAATATAAATTTTTAAAAGTAAAAAAGATCCCTTTCTACTCGGAAGGATCTTTTTTACTTTTTTCTTTTGGGTTACAACATATATGGGGTAGCATCAGGATAATGCGTGGATTTACAACGATTAGGCAGTAAAAATGTTAAACCACCAGCAAATCTATACAAAGAAACATCTTTTAGTATATCTGCTAGTAACAAAGCAAAAGGAGATTATTACCTAAGGTTCGAAAAGGCTGAAGATGACGGTTGGGATTTAGAGGGTTCTGGTTCGATCAAAAGCACATACTGATTGAAGGATTAACTATTTAAAAAGAGAATATCTAGGAATGAAAAGAGAGCAATGTTAATCTATTGCTCTCTATTTAAATTAAATGAATAGGAGACTGTTTATGTTAATTGATTTCGACATACTAACTTATATTATCTGTTTTATTATTCTAGGTTTTGTTTTATTGTATCTAAAGAAACAACGGAATAAATCCAATATGTACTTGTTTTTCTTCTCGGTGTTTTCATTCTATATAATGAATGTAGCTAAATATACAATATTCCCTATAGAAATAGGTACTGAATGGGTTGATTATTTAAGAGAAAATCGTTCATTTTCTTCAAATATAAATTTTATTCCTTTTAAAGAACAAGATTTAAATCAAACTCTACTTAATATCTTGCTTTCCATTCCTTTTGGGTTCGGTCTTTCTTACATTAAAAAAGTGGTGAATTTAAAGACTATAGTCCTTGCTGGTCTTACTTTTTCATTTTCTATAGAAATGACGCAATTAATCATCTCTTTATTAATCGGTTATCCTTATAGAATCATTGATATTAACGACATTATGGCAAACGCTTTAGGCGCTGTTATTGGTTACGCTGCATTTCTTTTATTCTCAAAATTAGTAATACTAATGGTTAAAAAAAGTCTTCCTGAAAATGAAAAATTATCTCCATTTTTGTTGTATATCTATAAAGTTTCAAAAAAAGATACCTCGCAATATAAAGCAGTTTGATTGAACAATACAAACTACGGGCGGCAGCACTACAGCATGTAGATTTATGGCCACCTACGAAAAAGCGTGTAGCTAGCCATAAATCAACATTCTGTACGTGTCACTGTGGCACTAAAAGATCCGATAACAACGGCATGTATGGCTAGCGCCTACATTCCGTAAGTTCCTGTCTCCTTTACCTTTCAGGTCGTACCCCATGAGCCGAAAACCTTTAAATACGTAAAAAATGAACAAACCTTGGGCTTTGCCCAAACCCACTGGGGAAACCTTCCCCAGACCCCATTAAATTTCGAACTCCCCAACCCCTCAATCCTTGAGGGGCTCCCTCGCCGGTAGGCAGGTCAAAAGGTGTTTCCTTTTGACACATCAAGAGGGTTTGAGTCTAGTGAGTCTATCAACTCCTTAATGCTCCCTGCGGTCCGCTTACCGTTGACAGACACTATATTAAGTTTAAAGGTCGTTTAAAAAAGTACCATAAAAATCACGCAGGGATGAATTATGCAGTAAAGTTATATAAGGAAGGCAATATGACTGTTAATCAAATATGTGAAATTACAAACGTATCGAGAGCTTCATTATATAGAAGATTATCTGAAGAACATCGTTGATCAATCCTGTTAAGCAGAAATGATTCAACTTAAATAAGATTATTAAGTTTTTGTAAATGCTTTGAATTGAATAAAATCATATGGTATTATCATTATAGAATTTCGATATTGAATAACAATAATGATATTCGATAATGAAATTCTTAATACATTGGAGGGAAAAAATTGGAGGATAAAGTTCTTCGAAAATTATTTTTAGGGTTTATACACATTCACATACTGCATCATGCTAAGGAACATCCTATCTTTGGATTGTGGATGTTAGAAGAGTTAAAAGAGCATGGATATAGTATAAGTGCTGGAACCTTATATCCTATCCTACACTCTATGGAATCAGATGGATTGTTAGTAAAAGAAGAGAAAAACGTGGAAGGAAAAATACGAAAATATTATCGGGCAACAACTAAAGGGATTAAGGTTCTTAATGAATCCAGAGCAAAAGCTTACGAATTATTTAAAGAAATTAAGGACTAGAAACCCTTTTGTAAAGTACCGTTTTAAAGGGGGAAATATGTATGAATGATCAAGCAGCAAGTGCAAAAAAAACCAAAACAACATTTCGATCATTGATAGAAATATTAATCGTATCAACAAGATTGGGGTTTACATCTTTTGGTGGACCAATTGCTCATTTAGGATATTTCCATGAAGAGTATATACGTAGAAGAAAATGGATGGATGAAAAAAGTTATGCCGATTTAGTAGCTTTATGTCAATTCCTTCCTGGACCTGCAAGTAGCCAAGTAGGAATCGGGATTGGAGTTATGCGTGCAGGTGTTTTAGGAGGGATTGTTTCCTTTCTTGGATTTACACTTCCTTCAGTAATTGCACTTATTATTTTCGCTTTAATTCTTCAAGGTCTTGATGTAGGTGATGCCGGCTGGATTCATGGTTTGAAAGTAGTAGCAGTAGCTGTTGTTGCACATGCTATTTTGGGGATGGCACAGAAGTTAACGCCTGATTTAAAACGAAAAGCCATTGCCTTATTAGCTTTAGTAGTTACTTTATTATGGCAAACCGCCTTCACACAGGTAGGGATTATTTTGTTATCAGCATTTATAGGTTTTCTTCTCTACAAACAGCAAACCGAGAATGAAGACTCTAGAATACACGTCCCTATTTCACGAAGATTTGCCATCGTTTGTTTAACATTATTTTTCGGATTACTTGTTCTTTTACCTATTCTAAGAGAAGTTACTTCTTTAAATTGGATTGCCATGTTTGATAGTTTTTATCGATCAGGTTCACTTGTTTTTGGTGGAGGTCACGTTGTATTACCATTACTTGAGCGTGAATTTGTCCCAACAGGTTTTTTAAGTGAAGAATCATTTCTTGCAGGATATGGTGCAGCGCAAGCAGTTCCAGGTCCATTGTTTACATTTGCCGCCTATTTAGGTGCTGTTATGAATGGTTGGACTGGAGGATTAATTGCGACAATTGCTATTTTCTTACCGGCATTCTTGTTAATTTTAGGTACCTTACCATTCTGGGATAGCCTTCGACGTAATCCAAAGATTAAAGGGGCATTAATGGGAGTTAACGCAGCAGTTGTAGGAATATTGATTTCAGCATTCTATCAACCAATTTGGACCAGTTCTATACTAGAACCAATTGATTTTGCATTTGCAGCAGTTTTATTTAGTATGTTGGTGTATTGGAAACTACCTCCTTGGATCATTGTAGTAACAGGCGCAATTGGTGGATCACTTCTTACACTCATTTAATCATTCTTCAACCTAAAAAGATTGTCAATAAGATAAATAAAGCCTAATTTCTCATATAAATCACTGAGAGATTAGGCTTTATTATATGGTTTCAATATCCTTAACGTTGTAAATCCGCATTTTCCTGACGCTACCCCTGTATTTAGTAATGTGACCGCTATCGTATGTTTTGAACTTCTTCATGTTCATACTTTATTAACTTTATTTTATTTGTACCATCAGGAACTTTGGTTGTATTTAACACCGATGGTTCAACAGCAAAATATAGTGTATCTTTACCAACAACGGTTCCATTTTGATAAGAAGGAAGCAATGTAACTTTTAATAAATAACTAAATTGGTTTTCTAAATCTTCATCTAGATTTCTTGTTGTACGTATAAAGACAGAATGATCGTTTTCAGGCATTCCATAACCTTGAACGTTTTTATCCTTATAATACCTTTGAACATGGTTTAATATCTCTTTGTGGTAAAGGTCAAGCATAAAGTATCCAAATAATTGATTATTTTCTTTAGCTGATGGTGGAAATTCTATTGTTTGAGTATTTCCTGCGTTTGTAATAGCCGAAAATGAAGATATACACAACAAAATTGCTAAAAGTGAACTTATAATTATTTTTTTCATGTTTACACACCTCCATTTTGTAATATCTATAAAAAACGTAATATTTATACTAAATAAAAATAGGTAATTTTTATCTAATTACTTTTATTTTTTTCCATTTTTTAAAGGAATTACAAACTTAATAACGAATTTTTAATTTAGCAATCTATCATTAACATCTCAGAATTTTGATTTAATCATAAAATCCTTATAAAAAAGAGAGCGTGGTGATAGAACTTTAAAACATTTTAAAACTTAGGTATTGTTATACTTTTAAATTAATATTAAGGGGGAAATTAAATGAAAAAGTTAACACGCTTTATTATTATGGGATTTCTAGCAATCGTGTTAATCCCTACTCAAGCAGGCGCAGCATACATAGGATATGATAATTTGTCACTGACACCTTTGATTTGGAAGCCCTCTAAAACCTTTCAGACTCCTAGTGGATATGTTACAGCGTGTATAAGTGGAGTTAATAACTCTGCTAATACTTATGCAATAGATGCTTATGAGGATGACGGTATTGGTGCAGGTTTAACAAAATTAGGTGCTATTAGTGTGAATAGTAATCCTAATAAATGTGTTACTTTTCCAACAAGAGCAGTAGCTGATGGAACTAATGGTAAAGCAGAAGTATATGTTCGAATTGGAAATGTTCGATATTCTGATAGTTCAGTAAGAGTGGAAATTTCCGTTAATTAAAATGCGTTTGATAACCCTTTACACTTAAGGGGTTTTTTCTTGCAACGATATTTATTGCTACTTTTACTTTCGTGTAAAACCATCCCCCTTCCAACTAAAAGTTCAAAACATACGCTAAGGGATTGTACAGAAAATGTTACCTAACACCATACTGTCATGGTGTTTATAAGGGCGTATTCCATTTGAAATTTCCCTCATTTTTTATTCGTTCTGTGTTCAGGATTTAATAAATCCGCGAATATAAAAGCCCCTTTTGATTCGTAGTTTGCTACAAGGCTATGCAACGCCATTACGGCTAATTGATTTTGTGATAACCCTACCTCCTCTGACATCTTTTCAAAGTCCTCTTTAAGCGCATCTGGCATGTTGATGGGTAATCTTTTCATAAGTAAAACTCCTTTTTAATATCTATTTCAAACAGGTTCTTTAATAGGAGAAGCATCATAATTTTCAAATCTGCTATCACAAGTGGAACAAAATTTTATCCAATTAGGATGTTCATCGTACATGGGTGTGAATGTACCACCGCAACTGCAAGCTTCACTATAATCTGGCTCTTCTGGTTCGTCAAATAACCCCTCTTGATGTGCCTGTTCCCATAAAAGATCATTTACTTTTTCTTTTAACTGTTCTATGTAATTTTTTAACGCAATTTCATTTTCCTCTAAATTTTTAATTTCATTTAATAAACGTTCATTCTGCTTTTCTAATGAAACTATTTTTTTCTTTTTGCTGAAAAGCATACTACAAATCACCTTCCTTTTCTGTATCTCTTTAGTGCTATTTTAGCACATAATAAGCATCAAAACAATACCAATTGTCAGAATTTTATGTTATAATATAGTTAAGGTAATTGAATATTAATATTCAAAAAAGGAGGGCTCACTTAAATGTCCAGCATAAAAGTGGCTACTGACGAATTACATAAGGCGTTTGAGTTATTAAATATAACGTTCTTCAATGATGAATTGCCCAACCTCGCCATTACGATTCAAACCAGTGGTAAACGCAAATCTATGGGCTGGTGTACAACAAAAGAGGTTTGGGGTGATCGTGACGGAAAAATCAAACTGTATGAAATAAATATAGCTGCGGAATTTTTGGATTTAGACTTTTTTGAAACCATGGATACATTACTTCACGAAATGGTGCACCTGTACAATATCACTCATGATATTCAGGATTGCAGTCGAGGTGGAAACTACCATAATAAAAAGTTTAAAGCCGAAGCAGAAAAACGAGGGTTTTACTTTGAGAAAGATAAGCCAGATAAGAAATATGGGTGGTATAACCCTAAGTTAACAGAGGAAACAAAGCAGAAAATATCCTCTCTTGATATTGATAAAAGCGCTTTTTCAATCGCTCGAAGGGGAATGCAATTACATCTTAGTAATGATGAAACTAATCAAGAAGAAGATGGCCAAGAGAAAGAGAGGAAAAAATCTTATAAATGGGTTTGCCCTGGTTGTGATTTAATTGTTCGTTCTACTAAGCCTGATGTATCCCTAAAATGTATGGAATGCAATGAAGAGTTGGAAGAAAGAGACTAAGGGAGAGGTTTTCTCTCCCCTTTATGGAGGGTAAAAAATGCTAACTTGTGCTTATTGTGCCACTGAATTAAGTTCTAAATACTGTCCTTTCTGTGAAATGGAATTAAAGGATTATCAAATATCAAAAAATGGCAATCGCATGTCAAACACCATAGATTCAATTCCTGCAGAAGTGGAAATTTTCAAGGATACTAAAACCCTTATGGAGAAAGAAACCATTGAATTGTTATTCTTATTGCGTTATGCCAGAAAACACCGTTCTGATGTATATAATTTACGTATAAACGTTCATAGGGCAACCGAACAAGGGAATGAAATGCAGGAATATAACGCTGCTTCTTATAGTGATTATGAAGAAGCAACTCGAAAAGTATGGGTGATTGAAAATATTATTAAGGAGCGTATAGGTTACTTCCCTAGTAAGGTTACTGAAAAATTCATTTATATTTATCTGGATCGTATAAATCAATCTAACGAAAAGAAGATGAAAATTAAAGAATCATCGGTACAAGAAAATGCTTGAGTATAGGATTAGAAGGGAGGGAACTGTATGCATCCAATGAATAGTCTTTTTCCATTGTTGATAGGGTTATTTTTATATCTTGTTTTGAATCCTTTCTTCCAGTCATTCGACCTACTATCTGTTTATTTCATTTGTGCTGTTCCAGCTGGTTGGTCAATGATTAACCGTTATAAAAATAGACCGACAGATACGCAGCTCATTATTCGCGAAATATATCGAGTGCGTTCTGATATATTCTTCGATTTATTTTTTTTAGCAATACGAAAGGGATTTAAGTTTTTTCTCGCTCTTATAATTGGCTGGTTAATTGCCCCTTATTTATTAT
Source organism: Cytobacillus sp. FSL M8-0252 (assembly GCF_038007345.1). Taxonomy (NCBI): domain Bacteria; kingdom Bacillati; phylum Bacillota; class Bacilli; order Caryophanales; family Bacillaceae; genus Cytobacillus; species Cytobacillus sp. FSL M8-0252. Next base: position 19,913 of record NZ_JBBOWZ010000003.1, on the reverse strand, counting down.
TTGAAGCGATAACAGGAATTAAATCAGCTATAAGAAAAATGAGAAATAAAGGAGTAGCACAATGAGGGTGATCGTAGCAGAAAATAAAATTACGAGGAATAAAAAAGGAGCTGGAAAGAAAGCTCCTTTTTCTGGTCAATGGCAGCACGTGTTAAAACAAAAAACCACCTTAAGGTGGTCTTGTGCTTTAGTTTCTAAAATATGACGCTTATTTATTTAATCGATTAATTACATCAGCCCAAAATTCTTCCGATACTTTTAATTCAAAGGCATCCAGTTCTTTTGTTTGTTTGAGCGAATCTAGGTGTTTAAGCATTTCTTGCTTCGTTTCAAAAATTCTTTTGATATTATTGTTTAGTTCGTTAATTTGCTCTATAACAATACCTTCATCATTTTTATAGATTTCTAAAGTCCCCATTTTATCTCCTTTATTTTATGTTATTATCTAACTGTAAAATTAAGCAAAAGGGTCGTCGAAATCATCGAGACTCGACCATGCAGAGTTAGAGCTCTCTTCCTTTTCTCTTGGTTCTATTGTTTTTGCTGTCTCTTTTGTAATTACTTCTTTCTCTGGTTGTTCCTCTTTTTGTATTTCTGGTTGATATATAGGTTGCTTTCCATTAGTTGATGAAAGATCAAAATTAATCTTTCTTGGCATTACTTCTGCAACATCTACAAAGCCTGTTTGGTTGTAAAGTTGTTGAGCTGCATATAAGAAGAAGTTAGATAGGTCGGATTGTTTGTTAATCCATTCTACAAATTCAGGTGTAATATCGCGGCTTAAATAAATGTTTATCCGATCTCCTTGCTTATATACCTTATTTCGAGTGCGTGCCACTTGCAGTTACACCTAATTCTCTTTCTTTCTGTTGTTCGTACCTTGGTGAGCATGTATATACGAGTAAGCCGCGCGCATTTACAAACATAGGGTCTTTTAAGAATGTAACGTTAGTCATACGATCCTTGGATTTTAGAATTGGCTGCAAGTAAGGTTTAAGTATTGCTGCTCCACCGCCATAGATAAACACAAAAGGGTCATCCTTTAAATCGTCAATCTTATTTATTATCGAGCTGCTAATTTGTGTTGATAGTTGTAACAACCCTGTTTTGGATTCTGCAACTAGATCATTATGACGAGGATGTTCAGGGTCAAAGTAGATTTCGTTAAATTCTGCCATGCTATCAATGGATTTTCTAGGATTATTACGATTCCAACGCTTGATAATTTCATTAATAGTAGATTTAACCCCGAAATTCAACCCTTCTGAAAGTTTAGGGTTATATTTAACGCCTTCTGTCACAACGATTTCAGTTGTGCCAGCACCAATATCAAAATGCAAGAGGGTTTTATTGGTGAAATCTACTTTCATAATTTTATCGCCAATTTCTATTTTTCTTTCTGTAACTTTTCCGTTTTCATCAAAGACTACACCCCAAGCTGCGGCTGCGCCTTCAGGTAAGCATTTGCAGTATTCGATTTTTAAAGTGACATAAACATTCCTTCCTGATGGATGATGGAAGATAATTTCGTGTGTACCCATAAAACGAGTAGCGTTATTTTTGGCACTTTCTTGTGTGATTGTATTTACAGGTAAGGCAACAGATAGATCATAAGAAACTTCAATATTATCTTGCCCGTAATTCTTTTTGATTGCATCGATGGCGAGCCCAGAAAGTGTCACAATAACAGGAATTTCATCTTTAGATTTATCGGACTTTTTTTCTAATTCATTTGGTGTAAGGTTATCTTTTAAAACTTTTTCTCCTATTATATATCTTTCTCCATTCCTTGTTAGAGCTTTAGAATTGATAGTTACATCAATATTTTCTAATAAGTCACTAGCTGCAATATCATCCATGTCCATTAATTCAGTTGTTTCGCCCATGTAATAAGAAAAAACAGTAGGAATTGTTATAGGGTCTGTGTCTTTAACCCAAAGTTTTAATCCGTTGTTCCCAGCGTCTGCACCAGCTTTTAAAATCGTCATCAGAAAAACACTCCTTAATTGGTTTATTTTGCTATCTAAGTATAGTATACATTTATTTTAATACTATGGCAATACATTTTATGTATTTTGTGCGCACAAAATGCGTAAAAAATAGTGTTCTTTTATATTATTTATACATATAATATATTATATTTTGCGCACAAATAGCGCATAAAAAAAACCGATTGGCTTCTTTTCGCCGATCGGAAGAATAGTAGACAAACAAAAAAGTTTTATGTATAGTTATAGATAATTCTAAAATTTACTAGTCTAAGAGATTTTTTATAATAAAAATACAAAAACAAATACATAAAAAAACAAGTAAAAAGAGCCGTGCTGTCAACACCGCTCTTTTAGAAATAAGCTAGCTCCACGGCAACCAACCTCGATCTAGCTTTGATAGGTAAATCATGATGCTGTCAACATCATGATTGTTCTTATTCATATATGTACTTATCATATATGAAATTTTGGATAATTGCAATGTTTTTTGTTCGGTAAAACCTAACAAAATTCTGCATCTTTCTCTATCAAAGTTAAAGGTTTAGGACCGCTACAGGGCAGCTTGTGGCGGTCTTTTTGTGTGGAGAAGGAGAAGAAATGAACGCATTAAGAGAGATTTATAGAGATCAACTAACAGATTTACCAAAAAAACAAATAGATAAGCAGCAAAGCGGTTATAACAGTCATTTGGGTTGGGTTTATGTTTGTAATACGTTTTACGAAAAGCCTAAAGCTGTGCGTACATATCGCTCCTTATTTGGTGCGACAGAAGCTTATACATATTACACACCTAATACGTTTTACCGCAATGATCAACGTCATGAGGGTGCTTTACGTTGGCTAAATGCTATGGTTGTTGATATAGATGCAAAAAATGGATACAACCAGGGCGGGCTTTTTCTTCCTGATGTATTGGATTCTGTAAATGATGCAGGACTCCCCATGCCTTCTTTAGTTGTTTCAACACCTTCAGGTGGTTTTCACCTTTATTGGTATTTGAATAGCCCTAAAAGAGCTTTTCCAAAAGTGACAGCTCATTATAAACGAATTCAAATGAGTATTGCTGAAGCTTTAAATGGCGATTTACAGGCTGTGGGAGCAGAGCGATGGTTTCGTATGCCTACCGAATCAAACATTGTTTATCAGACTGATAGTCGTATTAGTTTTGATAATCTATGTGACTGGTTATCTATTTATCAAGAAGAAAAAGCAGAAGAAAGGAAAGTAGCTTGTGTAGGTGTAGATGGATTACTACAACATCCAGCAATCAAAAAGCTTTTAGAAGGCGTATCAGAAGGTCAAAGAGATAACACTTGCTATACGCTTGCTTTGGCATACAAAGCGAATGGATACAGTGAAAATGAAACAGAAGTTTTTTTGCAAGAATGGAATGCTTTAAATGAGCCACCCATGCGTCAATTAGATGTTAAAAGAAAAGTAAAAAGCGCATTTAAAAAAGATGCTCCGCATGGCCCGTCATCTTATTGGATTCGTTTGCTTTCAGGTATGCCATTTACTTATCAAACATGGGAGGAAGCAAAACCAAGAGAAGAACGTACATATAGCCATTTTGATGAATGGAAAGAAGATATCATTAACTATTTAAAAGCCAAAGGAGGAAGTGTATCTGCTGCACAAAGAAAGATTGTTGAAGAGGTTAGGTCGTCATCAAATGAGAAAAAAAACATCCCGTATACAACTTTTAAAAAGATAATAGAACACCTTGTTCAAATTGGAATAATTACAAAGAAGATAGAAGGAAAAGGACGTGCTGCGGAAACCACTTTAACCCTTATTAAGAAAACAAAAGTCATCCCTTTCCAACGCAAAAGGGAACAAAAAAGAAATGGGTCCAATTCAAATACATTTATAGATCAGGTGGTGGGTGGGTTCACTGGTTTGTTTTTGCTTTCTAATATTTCTTTATCTGGCTCTTCAAAATTCCTTGAGGAACCAGCTTCTTTACTATTGCCTTCTGGGAGAAATGGACCACCTAAAAATAGGAAAAATACTGGTGTATATTGGGAATAAGGTCCCTTGTATATAATTTCCAGTGTGTTATGATTAAGGCAATTAATCATATAATCAAATATTAAATAATACTAATCACCACTTTAAGTAATTAATTAATTGGTTTGGGTGGTTGAGCCGTGGCCGGTCCTTGTTTTTGCTTTCTAATATTTCTTTATCTGGCTCTTCAAAATTCCTGGTTGAGCCGTGGCCGGTCCTGCTAAATGATCACGGGTAGGTGAATCGTTTACCCGTGATCATTTGGCAGGACCTTAGATATTTAACCCACTTACCTGATTTCAAATGTTATGTAGTGGTAGGGGGGGAGTGGTGAATAGTAAGTAAGTGAGAGAGAGTAAGTAAGTTAAGTAAGTAAGTAAGAGAGAGTGAGTGTGGGGGGAGGTAAGTGGGTAGAGAGTTAAGTTCAAGAGAGTAAGTAAGTAGTTCAAGAGAGTAAGTTCAAGTAAAGGAGTTCAAGAGAGAGGGGAAAAGAGGGTATTTTATGAGAGTGTGGTGGATAGATCGGTTAGGATAAGAGGTAATTGGAAGTTAGAATTTTGTGATTGGTAAAGTAATGTAATTGAGAAAATAATGTAATAGTTGATAATGAGTTTTTAGGGAGGTGGAGTATTTGAGGTATCATTTATTGCCATTTTTGATTCCGAAAAGGGGAAAAATTTATGAATTAAAGACAACGATGGATGCAAAGATTTTGTATTTTAAAGATGAAACAGCATGGTCGACAATGTTGAGTTTTCTAAATAGACCATGGTATAGAAGATTGATTAAGCAAGAATGGATTAGTTGGGAAATTATTGCCACAAAAGATGATATAAGATTTTTTGTTTGGGTTCCTGATGATCATGTAGGAAGAGCATTTAAAAGTAAATATTATGCAGAACATCCAGAAGTAGAAATTACAGAAGTTAACCCAACTCCATTAGATTTTAAACGCCCTCATGCAGCAACGAAGCTATTCACCGAGAGTCATTGGACAGTTCCCATCAAGACATACCACAATGAAGTTGTAGATACCCAAGCAGAAATAATTGAGTTTTTAGATGGATTAGAAGATGAGCAAGAAATTCATATGCAATTTTTAGTTCAGCCGGCTTATGGCACTGAGAGAAGTTTTAGAGGAATTACTAAACAATTTCATAAACAAGGCGCAGCGGATGAAACATTAGAAAAAGATAATGAGTTATATTTGTCAGCTATTGAAGGGAAATCAACTCGTGTTTTATCTAGGATTGGCATAAAGGTTGTTGCGTTTGGTCGAGATCAAAAAGATGTTAAATCTTTAATTAAAAGCGCTAAAGGTTCTATAGGTACTTTCTCTAGCGGAAGGCTTAATCAGTTAAAAGGTCGTGAATGGTGGTGGTTTCGAACGATTCGCCCTTTATTTCGATGGGAGTTTCAAAATCGATTATTTTCCATTGAAACTAAAAAAAAGCGAGTTGTTTTAGGCACTGAAGAAATGGCCGCAATTATGAGATTGCCAAGCGAACGAGTGCAAAATAATAAGTTGAATCGTTTGAAAATGAGGGCTACCCCATTGCCAAAGGAATTAAAGAAACCTTCATTTGACCCGAATTTGACGATATCCCTAGGAGATCATCAATATCATGGGAATGAAACTAGTGTATTGTTTGATTTAGCTACACTTAGATATCATGCAGCATTTCTTGGAATGTCTGGTATGGGTAAATCAACAGCGATGTATAATCTCGTGGAAGATTTAATCAAATTGGATGGAGTTGGTACATCTATAGGTGGAACGGTTATTGATCCCCATGGTGATTTATGTCAGGACATTGCAGCACGTATTCCGCCTGAAAAGCAGCATCTTGTGAGATACATCAAATTTTCAGAAGGGGAACTTCCTTTTAATGTTTATGATGTTGATTTTGCTACAAGTGAGGATAAAATTGCACAAACGGTAGCAGATGTATTAAAACGAACTTGGAAGGATTTTTGGGGTCCTAATATTGATGACAATTTCTTAAATGGAGGAATCGCCTTACAACGAGTAGGGGAAGCAAGCTTGCCGAATTTACAGAGGCTTTTAAGTGACCCTGATTATCGTGATTCTGTTTTAGAACGTTTGGATCGAGCAGACCCTATAGAAAATGACTTGTTCCTTTATTTTGCGAATTTACAACAGTTGCAAGATAGGGAACTTCAAGCAAAAACAAATTCTACTCTTAATAAGCTTCGTAAAATTACTTTATCAGGTGTATTAGGAAAAATGTTGAGAGCAAAAACAAATGGTTTACGCTTTCGAGAAAGTATGGATGAAGGGCGAATCAATTTATTGGATTTATCAGAGTTAACCAGTGATGAAAAGAAATTGATTGGCTCAATGTGTTTAACGTTTGCTGAATTGGCAGGGAAAAGTCGTGCAGATACACCAGCATCTAAAAGAAGCCGTTTACCTTATCATTTTGTGATGGTAGATGAGGCGCCAACGCTTATGGAGCATAGTACTGACGCTATCGAATCTTTTGCTTCGGAACTTCGGAAGTATAAAACATCTATTATTTTAGGGATGCAGGGGATTAAAGATCAGCTGCCACGAGAAGTTGCGTCAGCGATTTTCAGAAACTTTGGAACGCTTGTTTCTTTCCGTTTAGGAGAGCCTGATGACGCAGCATATGTGAATAGATCGATGACATCGGAAACATTAAAAGAATCGGATTACCTTCAAGTTGAACCTTATCATGCATATATGCGTATGCAGGTTGGAAATGAACGAACAAGACCTTTTCTGATTCGGATGAAAGCACCACAAGAAGCACTTTATCAATCTTCGATTCCTGGTATTAAACAAAGAACGATTGAAGAGGCATTAGAGTATGAAAAATTAGCTGTTCCAGTGGTTACGAAGGAATCGGAAGTAGAACCAGTTGATGAATATATGGAATTAGATGTGTTGGTTGGCGATGATGAAATTCCTGACCAAGAAAATGAAGCATTTCATGAGATAAGTGGTGAATTACATGCTTTGACAGAAGAATTAATGGAACAAGATGAGCAGAAAGATGAATCTGAAAATGATGGTTTAATTGCTGATGACACAAATCAAGAGGACACACCAAATCTAGAAGATAATCAGGAGAAGAGGGAGTCAAATGATAAAAAAGCGGTTAATATCGAGGATTTATTGGTTTAGGGGGTTAATGAGGAATGGTAAAAAGAATCGGAGATATAGAAGAACAATTATTTGTATCATTGCATGACTTGGTTTTTGTGGATGTACCGTATTTAGAAAAATACATCTATGTTCACCCTGACGGGACAGCTTATTCTAGACCGTGGATATCACGGCAAATGAACGCATTGCAAAGAGAGGGTTATATTAAATCTTTTCCAGTTGCTAAAGCGTCAACACGTGGAAATGACCGTTTAGTTTACACCTTAGATAATAAGGGTGTGCAAGAAGTGAAAGAGATTTTAGGGGAATCTGATTGGGATAAACGATGGACTGATCGTACACCAACATATATTTATCATTCATTGCAGATGTCTCATATTCAAGGTGCTTATGCTTCACAAAAAGATAAAGTATTTGCTTTTAAAGAATTTTTCTCTGAAAGGCGAGCTTTCAGGAATTATGGGGAATCCTCAAAAGACAAAGAAGGTAAAGTGAAGCAATCAGCAACTACTGTTATTCGGCCCGATGGTGCATTTGTTTTAGAACGCACGCTAAATGAGCAATCTATTCAAATCTTATACTTAGTGGAATTAGAAAGAAGTCGTCAAAGGATTGATGTCACCATAAATAAGTTACGACGCTATAACGAATATGTGAGAAAAGGCGCTTATAAAGATGATGTGGTTTTTGGTGATAATATACAACTTGTTCGTGTTTTATTTGTATCGAGTAACCAAAACGAAAGAGATCAATTGATGAGAAATGCTAAAAAAGCAGAATCAAGAGAAATCGAAAAAATTGGTGGTGCTTTGATGTTTGCTACTTATGATGAGGTTTTAGAAAATCCTTACGGTGACATATGGAAGGCTGCGCATTCTACTGACCAAGAGAAACTATATAGCCTATATAAACGTATAGAATAAAAAATTGAATATTAATATTCAAAAATTGAAGCTGCACTTGAAAGGAGGTGATTGGATTGGGGTACAAGGTGAAGCGAGGTTCTTCGTCGAGTGGTGATAGTACCATTAAAGATATGCTATTGGGATTTTTAAAGCGATTAGTCGGATTAGTCATCATTCTTGCACTTATGATTATTGCTGGATACTTTCTATTTCAATTTGCTTATGATCAATATCCACCTTTCGCAGAAGCAGCAGATGATGTCTTAGGATGGCTGAAAAGCTTTTATACTGAATATGGTATTTGGGCAACTCTAGGATTAATTCTTTTCCTTTGTATAGCTGTTTGGGCTTTAGGAGAAGAAGCCAAGAAAAAAGATAGTAGAAAGAAAGCCATGGAAGAAATGATGAAATAAAAAGGAGGGCATTATGAAAAAGCGAGAATATCCGAAAACGGTATTCAGGAAAAAAATGCTTAAAGGTGTGTTTTGGACTGGGTTTGGGCTTGTGTTGTTCTTATCAATTATCGCTATTGTCAGAGTGGGAAATGCAGGAGCCAATGAAGCAAAAGAAGAGATTCCGACAGAAGCACAAGAGGAAGTGGTAAATCTAGCAGCTAAAGAGGGCGGTCAAACCTTTGCGCAAAACTTTGCGTCTCAATATTTCATTTGGGATAACACCGATGAAGCAAGAGAAAAAAGAGGGGAACGCTTATCTAAATATTTAGCTGAAGGATTAGATCAGCAAGCAGGATTATCTTATGAAGGGATGGAATGGAGCAGCACGTTATCTTCTTCACAAGTATGGAAGGTAGAAGAAACGAAAAAAAATGAAGCTTTGATTACACTACGAATCAATCAGAACTTGAAAAAGATGATTTCACCTGACAAAAAAGCAGTAGAAAAAGCTAAGAAGGATAAAAAGAAACCACCTCAACCTAAAGAAGAAACATCAGGACCACACGAAAAATACTTTGTTGTTCCAGTGAAAACAGATGGCCAATCTTATGTAGTGCATCAAATACCTTATTTCGTGGCTGCCCCTCAAAAGCCAGACATTGCAGCAGACACTAAAATAAGCGAAGAAGATAAAGTGTTAAGTTCTGAATTGCAGGAAGAAGTAAAAACCTTCTTATATACCTTCTTCAAGGTATATACGACAGGCACACAAGAAGAATTAACTTATTATTCGAAAGATAATGATGATTCAGTTTTATCTATGACTGGTATCATGACTTTCAAAGAAGTGAAAAACCTTGTCGTGAAGGAAGGGGAAAAAGAAGGAGAATATATCGTTCATGCCACGGTTGCTTTTAGCGATCAACATTCTAAAGCAGAACTTGTTTACCCGTATGAAATGGAAATTGTCAAAGATAATCGATGGTTTGTAAATGAATTAAAGAATCAATAATTAGGAGGTTCATAGATTATGAATTTTGGAGAAAATATTCAAAGTTGGTTTTCAACACAAATTGGTGCTTTGTTTTTGGTAGCTATCGGAGCTATAGCAATTTATTTCTTAGTGAAAAGAGAGTTTTCTAGGTTCGTTGGATTTGCTATATTCGCGATGGTTGTAGGAGTATTTGTATTTAACCCAGACACTATTACAAATCTTGGTTCTAACTTATTCAGAACCGTGTTCGGAGGGTAATATATGAGACCAAAGATTCTACGAACCTATAACAGTGTATGGAAAGTGGAAAAGGTACTTTATGGGGTGCAAGACATCCCACTGCCGATACCTGTGACGTATCGGCAGATAGGATTTTTTGCGGGTGGAGTTGCCTTGGTTTGGTTCCTAAACAAATTCCCCCCTTTAAGTTTAATTGATTTGGGTTTGATTGAATACATCTTTTTACCGGGATTATTTGCCTGGTTTTTTACCAAACAACTGTTAGATGGAAAAGCGCCGCACCGATTCTTTTATCGGGCGGCACAATACCACCTTAGCCCTCGCCGTATAAACCGATATAAGGAAGTTTCAGAAGTGAAAGCTCCTTATAAATATAAAAATTCTATTAGTTATCGAAAGCTTAGTTATCAAAAAAAGGATGGTGAAGTAAATGAACATCGAATTTCCCGTTAAATATTTTGAAGGCAATTTGGTGTTTTCTCAAGATGGCAGTTGTTGGGCTTATTATAAATTAGAAGGGTTTAATTACGATTTTCTTGCAACTGACGAGAAGGACATTATTTTTACCAAAATTAAAGCATTTTTTTGGCAAATTAACTTAGATACTCATTTGCTTGTTGTTCCGAATTTTCAATCGATAGAAGAGAAACATAATAAATTCAAAAAAACATTAACAGGTCCATTAAAAGAAGCTGCTGCTAAACATACGGATGACGCAGCCATCCAATTGGAAAGTATGTTAGGCAAAGAAGGAACAGAGTATTTGTTTTTCATTGGCGTAAAATTGCCGAAACCCGACAATGTAAAAAATAAAAAAACCTTTCTTCAGGACTTAAAAGAAGCGTGGAAGGAATTTATTAGCGGTGTGAATGAAGCATCAGGTCTAGATACACCTGAAATTATCGAAGATGAAATTTTGCGTTATCGTAAATCGGAACGACGTATTCATAATAAAGTTCATTCACGTATGAGAGCTGAACCAGTGGATGAATTAACAGTTCAATGGTTGATTAGAAGAAACTTTTATCGAGGGATTGGGAAAGCGCCTCTTATACAAAATTGGAGTCCAGCGTACACAGTGAATTATAAAGAATATGAGGAAGAGAATGTAACTGTTCGCCGCCCGATGCATCATGACATTTTACGTTTAACCGAAGGGTTGATCGATGATTCTCCTAAACGGAGCCTTTTATTAAAGCAAATTCATGAAGGTGAAGAAAGAGAAGGGCATGTCGCTTTTCTAACTGTTTCAAGTGTACCTTATGAATTAGAATTTCCGAATGAAGAATGGATATATGCCATTCAAAGCCTTGATTTCCCTGTAGAAATCAGTATTCGCACAGAAACGATGGATAATCGTAAAGCTTTATCAGCTGTACGAAACAAACAGAAAGAATTAAAAGACCAAGATCGTCACGCAAGAGAAACAGGCAATGATACAGGGTTGAACGTATTGGAAGGAAGGCAAGAAGCGCATGAGCTAGAAGCTCATTTACAAAAATCACGAATGCCATTAATTAAAACATCTATTGTTTTCGCTGTATCTGCATCAGATGAAGATGAATTAAAAAGACGTTGTGATACGTTGAAGGACCATTACCAAGATATGATGTTTCAAATCGAGCAACCTTATGGTGATCAGTGGCATGCATTTAATGAGTTTCTACCAGCAGCTAAAAGGTATGTTACCGATTATGTTCATTTCATGGAGCCTGCGACAGTAGCAGGAGGGATGTTTGGAGCTACTAAACAATTAGGCGATGGAGAAGGCTTTTTTATCGGTTCAACAGGTATCTTAGACCAACCTGTTTATATTATGCCTAACCGAGCTGCACAAGGGATTAGAGGAACGAAAACAAATGCTTTATCAGCAGCATTTCTTGGCTCACTAGGTGGAGGAAAATCCTTTTGTGCTAACTTGATTACGTATTTATCGGTATTATCAGGAGGAAAAGCTTTAGTGGTGGACCCAAAGGGAGATAGAGATGAATGGGGCGACAAGCTTTATGATTTAAGAGACCATGTCAACATCATTTCGCTTTCTACGAAAGCAGAGGATGCTGGAAGGCTCGACCCGTTTTCCATACACGATAATATCAAAGAAGCTGAAACGCTTGCTCTAGACATCCTAACGTTCCTCACAGGTGTGCGTTTAGATGATTCTAAACGATTTCCTAAATTAACACATGCTGTGCGTGTGGTTGCCGAAGGAGAAAAGCCTTGTTTGAAAAAAGTAATGCAAACCTTGCTAAATGATGATGACGAAGTGGCAAGAGAACTTGGTGGACATATTCAGTCCTTTAGTGAATTATCCTTTGCACAGCTATTATTCGGTGATGGAGAGGGTCAATCATCTATTAGCTTAGAAACAGCATTAAACGTTCTACAAATACAAAATTTAGAGTTGCCATCACCTGACACACCTCCAGAAAAATACAACTTATCTGAAATGCTTTCTATAGCAATGATGCTTCCAATTTCGTCGTTCGCATTAAAATTCATTCATTCTGATCGTAGTATCTTTAAAGTGGTGTTACTTGATGAAGCTTGGGCAATCTTAAACACAAGCCAAGGGAGTCACTTAGCTACACGTCTTGTGCGTGCAGGGCGTTCTATGAATGCTGGAATTTACTTTGTAACACAAAATGCGGATGACTTGTTAGATGAAAAAATGAAGAATAACATCGGTATGAAATTTGCTTTTAGAAGTACCGACTCAAAAGAAATTGAAAATGTGCTTTCCTTATTAAATTTAAAAAATACTGAATATAACGCATCTATATTGAGTGAATTACAGAATGGCCAATGTCTATTTCAAGATATTTCTGGTCGTGTAGGAGTTGTTTCCATTAATGCTTTATTCCATGACTTATTCGACGCATTCGATACAAGACCACCTGCTGAAAGGGTTTCGGAGGAAATAGAAGAAAATGAGGTTATACAAGAAAAGAATAATCAACCAGAAAAAGAAGAAACGGAGGTTTATGTATGAAGAAATGGTTAGTTGCAGCAGGATTGACAACAACAATCTTCGTTACCGCAGCATGCGGTAACGAAGAAGTAAACGGTCAAGGACCTTCAGATGTAGCGATTCAGTGGGTAAATGCAGAAATACAAAATAATCAGCATAAAATGCTTGAATTATTAGATGAAAAATCAATTGCCTTAGATAAAGAAATTAAGGGAGATAACGAAAGTGAAGCTGAAAACTATAAGTTAACCGAATGGAAAGCTTCAGATAATCGATATTTTTATGAAATGATTTATGAAAATCCAGAAGATAAAAAAATGGTTACAGAAAGAATGGAAATCATCAAAACGGATGATGGCTGGAAGCGTACATCTTACAGTGATCTTCGTAATTTCGATACACATATTGCAGATATAGAACCGAAAATATTAAAGGAGCTGCATAATCAGTGAAAAAAATCTTGAAGCTATTGGCTGTCATCTGTTTAATGTTTGTGACAATGCAAGTACCTGTAGCCGCAGAGAGCTTACAAGATAATCTTGTTCCACAAGATAGAGATACACAAAGAGTAGGAGAGGTAGAGCTCGAGTATAATGAGCATCCACAACATCATTATGAGCTTGACACGTATGTTGATACATCTGGTGACTGGATGCCGTGGAATTGGATAGATGGCGCAGGAAATCAAATTTATGTAGCTCTAATGGAAATGGTTAATGCGGTATGGTTGCTCAATAATTTATTAGCTAATTTCACAATGGTCATTGTTCAAGATGCATTTGAACTTGATTTTGTTTCAAGTGTAATCGATCAGATTGGTGCAGCGATTTCTAATATCGCAGGATTTAATTCAAATGGTTTTATGGGCAATGGTCTTTGGCCGCTATTAATCACTTTTATTATATGTATGGTAGGTGCGTGGGCAGCTTATGTAGGGATGGTAAAAAGAGAAAGTAGTCGCGCATGGGGTGGAATCATTTCAGCTTTAATTATCTTTGTTTTTTCAATGGGGTTCTTCGCTAATTCTGCGAAATTCTTAGGTGGTATTAATGAATGGTCTAGTGAATTACAAAGTAACATTTTAGGGGTTTCAGCAGGTATTGTTAATCCTGGATCGGGTTACAGCAAAGATGAGGGGTTAGCTACTATCAGAAATCAGATGTTTGATTTAATGGTGAAAAAGCCATATTTGCTTATGCAATATGGAACTACACAAATTGATAGTAACCGAGTAAATCAAATATTAGAGGTTGACCCTATTCTTAATCCTGAAGATCGTGAAGAATTAGTAAAAGCAGAAGTAGAAAGAAATGAAAATACAATGATGTCAGCTTCAGGTATCAAACAAAGAGCTGCGTTTGTTCCGTTACTTTTCATCGCAAATACCATCATCGGAGTTTTTCTGCTTCTTATTTCAGGAACAATCATTTTATATCAATTAATCTTTTTAGTGTTAGCTTTATTTGCACCAGTTCCATTATTGATGGCTTTAATACCGAGTTGGAAACAAACAGCTCTTAATTGGATTATGAAACTCGTTCATGCGCAGATTATGAAGATTGCTATAGCTTTATTATTAACTATCTTGTTTGGAGTCTCCGCAATTCTTTACCGAGCTACAGAAAGCTCTGATTTAGGTTATCTAGGTATGATGTTATTACAAATTATTTGTTTTGTAGGTGTTTGGGCAAAACGAAAAGACTTGTTTGGAATGGTATCAACAGCTACAAGTAATATTCAAAGTAGTACCGGTCAAACATTAAACAATTACAGAAATCGCTTTAATCAAACCAAGAATAATTTACGTAGAGGTAAAGAGTTAATGAACGGCGAGAAGAGTCCTTTACCTTTAGCGAACCGCAAAACAGGACTTAAACCACAGCCCCATATTGGTAAGCTAGACGAACAACAATTAGCTGAACGTAAAAAGGCATTAGGTGAAACAAAAGACCGTATTTCAGCTGCAGCAAGAAGTATGACTCTTGCTGACCGTAGTGATCAAGAGTTTCAAGAAGGAAAAGAAACGTATAAAAACCAACTCCATAATCGACCAGACATCGCAAATGCCCCAACTAATCAAGAAGAGCTTATGGACCGTCAGATTGATTCTAATAGCCAAGATAAGAGTAATGATAATGTAACGAATATAGATGATTTACGACGTCGCCGTATGGGTTCAGGTAATACAATCCCATTAGTGAATAGATATCCTGAAAAGCCTGCGGATAAAGAAACAGCGTCTACACTCGAAGGTATGGATATTAATGATCGTCAACAGTCAGAGCGTAATGTCAATCATCAAAATATGCGCGAACATACAGACAAAATTCAAGAGAAGCAGCAATCAAATCTTGCCGAACGTCGAACACTTCATAATGACACAGATAAACAGACCGCTCAAGAAGTGATTAATCGAAATCAATCTACTCATGACAATGATGTTAAGAACATTCAAAACACAGTGAATCGTGACCGTATCACACAAGAAAGCAACGTTTCTAACGAAACGGTCAATCGTAATTTAATGAATAACGAAAATACACAAAGAAATATTAGTGAGACTGTTAATCGACAAATCACTAATAACGAACAGATAAATCAAAACTTCAATGAAACAGTTAATCGAAACATCACAAATAATGAAAGTACGCAAAGAAATATCAATGAGACATTTAATCGAAATCACATCACCAATGAGAACAATGCAAGTACTCAACAAACAACATCAAACGGAGCAAGACGAGTTAGTAAAATGACAGCTGAAGCAATTCAGACAATCATTAATCGAGCAAAGAAAGACGATAAACCATTAACTAAATGGGAAGCCGAACAAGTAGCTGAATGGAGAAAGAAACAAGGTAATCAAGAGAATGAAGGAGGTAACTAATGTTTGGATGGGATTTTGAACACAGTAAAAGAGATCGTGTGAAACTGTTTATATTTACCCTTTCCATTTTCCTTGTCGTGGGCTTTACCACATATTTTTTTCTCAACAAAATGGCAGTAGATTCAGGGCAATCAGAAGAGGTAGTCGAATCAGTGGAAAACACTGATTCTGGCTCTTCATCAGCCGTTCAAGATACAGAAAATGACGAAGAATCAACAACAGCAACTAAGACATACAACCAAACAGAGCAATTCTCCGAAGAACAAATGGAAAGGTCCAAAGATGTCGCTATAAAATTTGTAAAAGCATATCACACTTATAATGCTGAAAAGCCGATGGAGTATTTAGAAAATGCGCAACCGTTTATGACGGATGCTTTGTATAAGAAATTCGAAAAAAACCCTCGTAGAGAGCCATTAGAACGAACTTATTTAACGGTGGATGAAGTAGATATTACACAAGTTTCTAACGCTAGCAGCATTGTTGTCCGTTGGAATGTGATGGTAAAAGGGGAAGCTAAATCCGTTGATGGTTCTACTCAAAAAATAGAAGATTGGTATCTTGTTGGTTTGAGAGAAAATAACGGTGAATGGCTTGTAGAGGATGTGAATGTAAATGTCTCAAGCTAATGACCCAAACGACAATTATGAATCAGATGGCAGCTCGGCGCTAAAAAGCGCAGCTGCCACAGCTGGGAAAGCAGCCGCAAAGAAAGCAGGGCAACAAGTTGCTAAAAAGGCAGCACAAAAAGCAGGAACTGCCGCAGCATCACAAATTGGTTGGCCCATCATATTAGGGGTTGCAGCTGTTGTTATATTGTTTATTGGTATAGCTGTATCCGTCTTTTTCCTTTTAGCTTCTAGTGCAGAACAAGAGACAAAAACGCAAACAGGAGGGCTATGGGGCGGTGATATTTCGGAGTTAGGTCAGAATGAAATTCCTTCCGTATTTATACCTGTTTATCAAGCAGCACAAGAAGCTTATGGCGTACCGTGGAATTTGTTGGCTGCGCACCATCGAGTAGAAACGCATTTTTCAACAATCGAACCGATGATTTCGCCTGTGGGCGCACTTGGTCACATGCAATTTATGCCCTGTACATGGGTTGGATGGGGGCATCCAACTTGTTTAGGGATTGGCGCAGGGAATATATCAGATTCTGATTTATCAGATCCTAAAGTGATAGAAAAGTATGGTGGGTATGGTGTAGATGCGAATAACGATGGAAAGGCTGACCCATTCGACATTGAGGATGCCATTTTCTCTGCAGCTAGCTATCTAGCTGCCAATGGAGCAGCTGATGGTAATTTAAGAGAAGCCATATTCGCTTATAACCGAGCTGATTGGTACGTAGAGAAAGTTTTAGGCTTTGCTGATTCATATGTAGATGGATATGTTGCTGTAGATGGCACAGAGGGTTTAAGTGGTGTAGAAGTAGCTGACATTGGGCGTCAATGGATTGGTAATTCTGAATACGTCTTTGGTGGTGGAAGAAACCAAAGTGATATTGCTGCAGGGCGCTTTGATTGTTCGAGCTTTGTGCATTGGGCTTTTGATCAAGTCGGTGTAAATCTCGGGTCATTAACATCTACTACTACCGATACATTAAAGAACCTTGGCAAAACGATATCGTTAAAAGAAGCGAAACCGGGAGACCTTGTTTTCTTCAACACCTATAAAGATGATGGGCATGTAGGCATTTATATAGGGGATGGAAAGTTCATAGGTGCTCAAACAAGTAAAGGTGTAGCAATTGAAGATATGACAAGTGGGTATTGGAAGGATACATTTAATGGTAGAGTAAAAAGACTTTAAAAAGGGGTAGATAAATATGAATCTATTTAAAAGAAATAACATTATACGTTATCATTTTCATCCTGGAATTTACGAGTTTAATTTTCCATTTTTGAATTATTATCGTGTTCCAGATGAAGAAGGAAAAGCACCTGTTCGTTATGTTGCTATTAGAATGAAAGTAGGAGAAGAGTTTACGAAAAGTGATAAATTAGTGTCTGTTAAATACTATGAAGACAACGATGGATTATCTATTCAAAGTTTTATCGTTAATATTTCAAATCAAGTAACGAACACAATAATTAAAGATATTTTCAATGGTCAAATACCAATTGGGGCAATCGAGTGGTATGAAGAACATCATTTATTAGGTGAGAGAAAACTTTTTAAAGTTGAGATGGAATGGGATGCTAAGGATAAAACATATATTAATACTCCTGAATTTGATCTTATTAGCATAGAAGAATGTTCCGAACCAATTAAACTCAAAAACTTTTCAGTAGAACATGAGGATTTGAAATTGAAAAATTAAGCATTGTAAATTAAAAGATAATAATCCTATTAAAAGAAATTAATTTCGCCACAGAGCCAATCTGAAGCGTTATTAATTTCTTTTTTTATGCTATTTTATAAATCTTTGTGATTAAAATTTAATAATTTTACTCCACCAGGAGTGACTCTTAATGTTAAGGTTTCTAACCCAAGAGGGGGATTATGCGCTCCAACGAAAGTTCTGTATTGGACTTTGACGGTAAAATCATATACTCCTTTATTAACCTCTTTTTCTTCAGGAGTCTCCCCAGGTACATTTCTTTTTATACTAATAATTTTCGCATCATATAAATCATAGGAACGATCGGTTCCAACTTTTTCATTTATAATTTTATAAACATAAGGGTTCAGTAAAGTTAAATAAGAGTCATATAAATTCTCATGATTAATCGAGTTAACATTTGCGCTTCCTACAAGAGGTTGGGTAAATAAATATATTCCTAAGAGAGATATTAGAATTTTTGATTTCATTTTATTACTCCTTGTACAACGAAATTAACTACCATAAAATTAACATTCCTAAATTTTTATATAAATATTCACTTGTATGCCAATTTAGGGTATTTTGTAGAAACTCTCTTTTGAAAAATGTTTATCTGTAGCATGCACTATTCTTTTTTGTTCAACCAATTATTAATAGCTACTTTTACATTCGTGGTGCTGTCTTTTACTTCTTCAAAAATCATGGATAAAAGAGTAAACCATGATATTTCTTCGTTGTATGGATTATTCTTATTTACATACTTCATGACTTGTTTTAATTCCTCCATGCGTGATTGATCGAGTTGTTCGTGTAAGAATATTTTCACCATGGCATTCAATAAATTCACATTCTGCACGCTTGCGTCTAGTAATAAAGCGGTTGCTTTTGATGGCGTGACGTCTAAGGCATCTGACAGCTGGCGAATATCTTCATATGTCCACTGCGTGAATCGAACCGAGACCCTTTCGTTTTTAGGTGATTGATACTTTCTTTGTAGCGACTCCCTTTCGAGTTGTCCAAAGAAGGTTGTATTGGAAAATTGGTAATCTCTCCTGAAATATTGTGATAAATATTCCATGACTTTTCTCGACTGCAATCCTTTTTCGCAAAGGATTTCTACAATATCTTTTACGGGTTGATTGGTGATATAAGACAATCGGTAAAGACAATTTTTTAATTCAATGGAAATGGTCGGTTTGATTTCTCTTTTTTTATCTGAACGACTTTTTCTTTTCTTTTTCTCCTCTTCTTTCAACAAAACAATCCCCTCATTTCGTCAGTTTGCTTTAAGACAGTGTCATAGTGTCTTAGATTTATTTCATGTATATGAGAGATAGAGAGGAGGTATGTTTAAAAAGATTCATTGTTGACCAAACTTTTAGTAAAAGAGACTTGGGGAGGAACAGCCGAATGAAATTGACCAAAAAAGAAGCGGAAGAGTTGGCGAAAAAATTACATGAGCATAGTAAAAAATACAGCATTCCTTTGAAACCGAAGAAAGCGAAAAAAGCAAAATAAGCAGAAACCTTTCGTTAATGACCGCCACCTTAAGGTGGTTTTTTTCTTAAGAAAAAGGTAGTTAATGAAGGAGATTTGCGAGGTTTTATACATATTTTCATTCATTCTTTAAAAAGAACAAATCGTGCTTTATCACTATTTGTTGATATGCATAAACCTTGGCCAATAAAAGCGCAAATGAAAAGCCAGTTCCCACAATGGTTCTGACTTTTTACAATTGCCGATAATATATTAAATATCAAGTCGGCTCAATTTTTGCAACACTAAATTTATATATTTTTCGATGATGGCCTAAAGGCAAAAACGCTACCATTAAGGTAGCTACGTCTATAAGATGATTTGACAAATAAAGGTATAATGAATTTAACTAAAAAAATTAAAGAGGTGAATCATTTGAAAAGCACTGGGATTGTTAGAAAAGTGGATGAATTAGGTAGAATTGTTATACCTATCGAATTAAGAAGAGTAATGGATATTAATATTAAAGATCCATTAGAAATATTTGTAGATACAGATAAG
>NZ_JBBOWZ010000002.1:0-59581 GCF_038007345.1 Cytobacillus sp. FSL M8-0252 | reverse complement strand
AGACAAGGCTCGGGTAGTATTTTTTTGTCCTACGGATCGCTATGCTCAAAAAAATCTCCACCCTTTCCTCCTTGTCTATCGAATTTTGGCAGGTGTGGCATAATCGCCAAGCCGACAAACACCCAATACGAGGATTTAAGGATAGTCGGCTAGCTTTCCCTATTGTACCTGCCAAATCGCCCTCACAGACGCACCAGAAGCCTTCTCATAAGTCATTAACTAGTTACGCTATTAAGACCATGGGGTTTAGCCCCCATACGACTAGCCATCCTCCAATCCCCAATACAAGGGGTAAGGGCATAAGGCAACCCCATTTAATGAAATTATTTTTATTAAATGTTACTTTTTTTATCTTTATTATGTTGATTTTATTACTTCTGTTTGATATAATAATTATATCGAATTGATATTATAATTTACGGAGGGAAACAAGAAAATGAAGATTATTGGTAGGATTATATGGGATCAAATTAAAATCTTGGATGGGAACGCATTGTATGCTTGGGGGGCTTTTGAATTTATGGATGCTCCGAATGGATTGAAATTTAAAGTAAGGACACCTATTTATCCTAAAGGTGCATTTGTAGAAATAAACCTTAACAGCAAGGATTTATATGATGTAAAGGTAATGACCTTTGAAAATGGCGTATCTAAAGTTGTTGAATCGGTGAATGATGTATTTAATGATATGTTAATAGAAATTATAGATGATTTAATAGAAAGGGATAGTAAGAAATCAATAGTTGTCTAATACGTTGTCCGACTTGTTAGTTGTGCAAGTGTATGACTAACAAGTTTTGTTATTATTTTTATCTTTTTAATGTTTATTTTTTTACTTATTAATGATATAATAAATATATAAATACTAAGGAGTTGTGTGTAGTGAGTGAACAACAAACGCAAAGTAATTTTAATAGAAGTTTTCAAAGGCTTTTATTATGCGGTTATCTAGCCAAAGACCCGGAAATTAAATTTTTACCTGATGGTAAAGCCGTATGTAATTTTGGTTTAGTTGTTAATCGTGAAAATGGCAGTGGATCTGATTATATACCATGTGTTGCTTGGGAAAATAAAGCGAAAATTATAAGTGACCACTGTAAAAAAGGTTCGTTGATTATGTTTGAGGGCAATCTCAAATCGTCAACTTTTCACGACAGTGAGGAAAGAGAACACTTTAAACTCCATTTTGAAGTTGCAGGAGGAAAAGGATTGCTTAGATTATTAGGCAATAAGAAAGAACAGTAAAGTGAGGGACTCTCTTGAAAAACGGTATGATGAACATTGATGTTTTAGTTGAAAAATCTTTAGGTAATCAATTGAAAAACGAAATGGAAATTAGTATTAGGGCTATTCACTCAGTCGTTAAAAAGTATTCTTTTCTTCATGAAGGTGACTTACAAAGAACTCAAAATATGATTAGTGAAGCGTTCTTTTTAAATGATAAGCTTATGGTAAATGATTTAGATGAAATCGAAGTAAATATGAAGGCTATAGTAGATAACATCCCAAATGAAATAAAAGAAAAAATATATAAGTTAATTCAGGAAGAACTAGCATCGAAAATAAATATCGAATCTTTAACTGAAACGAAATAGGAGGGTTTAAAGGTGAAGTTTGTTTTTTCCGTTCGTTCAGATATGGCATTTAACTTATTGAAAAAATTAATCCATAATGAAGATTATTTATCAGATGTAACTATTAGAGAACAAAATGCTCAAACGATTCAACAGTTAGAAGATGCTATAGAATTTTATAAAGCAGATTTATATATCATTGATAGACAACTGGAAGAATATGAAGCTTTAATCAAAGTATTGAGACAGTATAATTGTGAATATATTGAAATACAAAATGATGTTAAGGCAGTGATGCCTGAAATTCGATCTAAATATGCAAATGAGGAAAAAGAAGAAAATAATGAAGAGATATATTATGAAAAGAATGAAAAAAGAAAAGTAATCATACAAGAAAAAATTATTGAGAAAGAGGTTATCAGAGAGACTTATAAAGCGATACCCTCAAAAGTAATTGTGGTAGGCTCTTTATATAAAGGAGCAGGTTCAACGATTTTAGCAACCAATCTAGCAAGAATGATAGCAGAACGAGGGATAGATGTATCATACGTTGAACACCCTTTAATTAAACCTTATATGTTTGATTATTTACAGATACATACACAGGAACAGGAATATTACGATATAGCTAGAGAAATTCAAACAGATGGTCTAGCTAGATCAAAACGTGATGAATGGAATCAATTTGATGTGAAATGGCATGTAATAGATTCTAGGAAACCACCATTACAATCTTTCACATACGAAAATCTTCTTGTGCTTTCTCATACAATTCAATCAAATGTTCTAATTGTAGATATCTCTGATAGATGGTTAGACCCTGAAATTCAAAAATACCTATATATAGCTGATTTTATATATTTGTGTGTAGAAGCTGACCCCATAAAATATGATTGGTCATTATATAATCATCATGGGGATAACCATAAGGAGAAAAAGATTATGGATTTTCTAAATTTAGAGCAAAAAATATCAAGGTATGACTTAGTAAATATGAAGTATATAAAAGGAATTGATGTGAAAGCATGGAATGAAATGCTCCATAGAAAACCTTTAGCTAAATTACCTTATATTCCTTATGAAGATATACAAAAGAATATTTATAAATCCAAATTATTATATGACTCTAATTATAGAGATATATTCGAAGAAAATTTACTACCCTTAATTGTAAAAGTTATTCCTAAAGATTTTATAGATATTAAAAGAAAAGAGCCACTGTCATTTAAAAGATTGTTTAAAAAATACTAGAAAAAGTAAAAAAAGTGAGAAGGAAGTACTTGCTAACCTTGTGGTTGGCAAGTATAATTAACACAGGGGTAGTAATCATGAATACCGAATACTTTTTCTGTGTAATGTTAATATATATGATTGTGAATTTAATAACTGACACATTAACACTTAAAACAAAAAACATATGGCATCTTTTCATGGCAATAGTAATCATGATTACCTGTATGTTAAATAAAACATTATTGATTACTATAGCATCAGTAAGTTTAGTATTAATTATTTGGATGGTCATGTCTAAAATGATACCAGTAAATTTAGGTGCGGGAGATTTAAAAATGTTGATGATAATTACGTCTTTTCAACAGATCATCTATCAGCCTAATAATTTTTCTTTTCTAGTTCTTGTGACATTTGGTTTATATATAGTATTATCTTTCATTCAATTCATTTTTATAAAAGTAATTAAAGATTTAAAAAGAAAAGAAATTACATTTTTTGCATATAGAACGGAAGGTAACGTTATTATCAGACCTGAATCGTTGCCGATATTATTAACAGTAATAATATTACATTCATTTTAGGAGGAAAAACCCATGAAATTGAAAAACAAGTTTATGACAGTAGCTGCGGGATTATTGTTGGGAGCAAATATTTTAAGTTTCCCCAATGAAGCAGGAGCAGAGACAGCACAATGTAGCATGACCATAATTTCAGACAAACATACCAGTATGAGTAATCCTGCAAGTGCTAGTGGAGAATGTAATGGGCTTGTATTTGGTTACTACACAAAATCGACAAACCAATTTAGTGTTAATGGTTTAGTAAATACACCTGTTACAAATGGAGAAAAAATAACTATTTATCCACCAAGTGGTGCTAGTACTGCTGTTCTGACAGTATCAACTGTATTAAAAGCTGAACCAAAGCCAACACCAAAGCCAACACCAAAGCCAGAACCAAAGCCAACACCAAAGCCAGAACCGAAACCAGAGCCAAAGCCAACACCAAAGCCAACACCAAAGCCAGAACCGAAACCAGAGCCAAAACCAACACCAAAGCCAGAGCCTAAGCCTGGAAATAATAATTCAAATAACAATTCATCCAATAAAGGCACGTCTAATTCAAATAATTCTTCATCTAAAAATGAAAGTAAATCTAGTTCAACTTCAAGCTCAACACAGGCAATTACATCTAATTCAAATACAACAAAAGCAAGTACATCTAATTCAAGCAATTCTAGTTCAAATAATACAAATAGTAATACCAAGGATAATGGTGTAAAATCCGTTGCTTCTGCATCGGCTGAAAATAAAGAAAAAGATAAAGATAACAAGGGGGAAGAAAAGAAAGATAACAAAGAGAAAGTAGAAGATGAAAAAGAAAATAAAGAAGAAGACAAAGAAGATGTAAAGGAAGATAAAGAAAAAGGTGAAGAAACCATGTTAAATGCAAGTGATAAAGAATTATCTTCTGATGTAAAAACAGAGAGTTCATCACCATCAATCCTATTAATTTCTACAGTGATCGTTGGTCTAGTTGGATTAGTTACAGGAGGTATCATTTGGTATAGAAAGAGAGGTTAAAATGAAATACTTAAAAACACTCAGTTTTCTATTAATTCTTTTCATTACATCATTCATTTTTGATACAAAAATCGTGCATGGTGAAACACCATATGATGTACCTTCAAGTGTTAAAAATGGATGGAATGATAATTTAGGTCTTAAAAATTTCCCTGCAACAACAGGAAAACGATTAGTCTATGACGTTTACAGTAAAAAGTACACATCAAATGGATATAAGATTGTAAATAAAAATTTTGGAGACGGTACTAGGAAATATGTGAATTTTCAAGGGTGGTCTGTTATACAAGGTCACAAAAGGCATACAACTACAAATCATGAAACTTATATTGTAGCAAGGAAAGTTATCGGTTTAAGTGGGGTTGGGCAAACTAAAATTTACAAAGCACTTCCAAGAGGGAATTTAAGTGCTACAGAAGACCTTGAATATAATAATCAAGGTGCAGGAGTTTGGAATGAATGCCCTGCAAATGCCACAAACCGAGACAATGAATTACATTGTAATATGAGGTATGACAATGTAGGATTTGATGTTTTCCTACCACTGGATGAACTCTTTGCAAATGAAGACGAATCGGCATCATGGACATTGTTTATTGTGAAAAAAGTCGGTAGTCATATAGTGTATTCACCATTGAATATTCCGTTTGAATTCTCCGATACGAAGTTTCAAAAAGGTGAAGTATCTTTGTCCAGTGGTATTAATGCAAGAAGCCTACAAATGAATGGAACAAACGTATTAAGAAGAAGTTATCCACGACAGATACCTGCTGAAGTAAGAGAGGAATTAGGGGATGATCGCTATTTCCAAACAGGTAAATATTATACTCAGAATGATAGTGATGAAAGTACAACAGCAGTATGGTATGGTGTACGGTCATCAGAGGATAGAAATGCTAAGAAATGGGCGAATACAGCATATTGGACTTTTGGGGGAGAGCAAGCCTTATTATCTTATCGAACTGATTATATTCCACCTCCTACTGCATCATGTCCAAAACCTGTTAAACCAAAACCAAGATATAGTTATGAGTTAGATTTTGAAGTAACAAGAATAGACGGAAAAACAGTAAATAAAAACTCTAATACAGTCACAGAGGTTGATGTAAAAAGAAAAAGCTATGCCAGTGATAGAAATGAAGCAAAGTTAGATGTTCAGTCAGATATAAACACAAGAAATACAAAAATAACAAATTACAAAAACGAATTAACTACTTTGAAATCACAAGAATCTAAAATAAAGAAAGACCTTGAAGAAGCAGAGAAAACAAATAATTACGACAGGATTAACAAGTTAATGAAAGACCTGCAATCTAAAAGGCAAGAAATTGTTAATAAAGAGTGCCAAATTAATACATTGCAAGAAGAAATAGATCACTATAAAAAAGAATTGAATGATTTAAAGGAAGTAGAAACAGGAAACACCACGATGACAACACCTGTTATTGTCAAATTCAACAATTCACAAAAAGGCACTCAAAATGTAACTTTAAGAGAAAACGAAACAAAAACTCTTGTATATACGTGGAAACTTACTGATGCAGGAACAGTGTTAGCTGATATAAACCCTGAAAGAAAGGCTGTTTCAGGTGTTACGGAAGAAACCTATAGTAACAATACCCGTTCTACTCCTATTCATGTCGCTAGTCAATATACACCTAACGCATGTGCCAAACCTAATGAAACA
The DNA here is from genome assembly GCF_038007345.1 of Cytobacillus sp. FSL M8-0252. Lineage (NCBI taxonomy): Bacteria > Bacillati > Bacillota > Bacilli > Caryophanales > Bacillaceae > Cytobacillus > Cytobacillus sp. FSL M8-0252. Next base: position 53,504 of record NZ_JBBOWZ010000002.1, on the reverse strand, counting down.
TCTTATGCAGAAGGAATTATAAGAACGGAAAACTCAACTGGTGAAGGGCAAAAAGTTTTTAAAGAAAAAGTATATACAACCATTGCTATTCCAGAGGAACATAAAAATCGTAGGGCAGGATTCGGTTTTGAATATACTATTTCAACTAGGTATGTAAATGAAGATTCTGAGACTAATAGTGAATCTCCTAACAACGCTAAATCTTACATGCCAACCTTAATTGAGCATTTACCTTATAAAGATAGTACATGGAATAGTCCAACAAACAAATTAAAAATTAGTGGCTTTGAAGTGCCTTTGCAGAATACTAAGACTACTGGTAATAGTAAAGATCAAAAGAAAGAATGGAAAGTTCCTGTTTATTTTGTTGAAGAATTTAGTGGAAATGTATTTCTAACAGAAAACCATTCTGAAAGAAATTATCACGATAATCTTTTAGATGGGGGAAGAAAATGGTTTTTACCTTTTGAACAGCCAGATGGTATCTATGAATTTACTACTTTAATAGAAAACGCAGGTGTGAATAATTTGAATACTTGTGTTATTGGTGAAGTAGAAGTAAATGGTTCAATTATTGGTGATCCAAATGGTAATGATGATTTTATTAAGCGTTCTGTTACTCCTAATAACCCTTTCCCATCTGGTATAGGTTGGAATTGGAACGGTCAAGAATCTCATATTACTAATTTGAATAATTGGTATAACGAATGGTATCAATACCCTAATCAAATACCTTTTTCACAGTATGAAAAGACTTATTTTCTAACTACAGAAACTATAGAACAAATAAAAAAATACAACGAAAAAGAGAATTACGAGTATGAGTTAGGTAAATCGATATTTGATTCAATAAGTATACCAAGCAAAGAATAACGAGGTGTTATTTTTAAATGTCTAAAATGGTTTTAAGTGGATTTTTTATCATGATGCTCTTGTTTTTAACTTTTTTCACAGTATCATTTCAGTACTTAACTATTGCTGATAGTGATAATGAAAAAAGTTCGGAAAACTCAACTAGAAATGCAATGACTTTAGCTATAAATTGGGGAAACGCTAGGGTTAACGAAGAAATAACTATAAATGAAGAAGTAGCAGAAGAAGCAGTTTTAAGACAATTTGCTGATGCATCAGACTTTTACGATGGTGATAGATATTTAAATATCTATCATTCATCTTCAAAGCCACCAATCCTAGCAGTGGAATCCTATTCAACAATCGGAACACCATTTCAAGATATGGCAAACCGATTTTCAGAAGAAAACGATTTAACAGATACTATCATTAGAAACAGAGAAATTGTCATTTTTGAAGCAAAGGAAACTAGAAAGTAAATCTTTTATGGAGGTTCTCATGAGGAAAAAAAGCGTATGGAAGAAAAGAATCCTATCTTTAGTTACTGTATTAGCGTTAATAGCAGCGATACTAGCATATACCAATTTCACAATAAAAGCTGAAATCAACGAACAACAAGTAATTGTTACGAAAACAGACATACCACCAAGAACAGAAATTACAGAGGATATGTTAGAAACCATTATAGTACCAATACAAGGTGTACCCAATGATGCAATTAAAGAGAAAGAAGATATTTTAGGGAAATGGACAGTTGCAGGGTATGGAATACCAAGTCATAGTTTTGTTTACTCAAATAAAATTGTAGAGAAAAGCGAAATGCCAGATTCAGGAATACTGGAATTGAATGAAAATGAAGTTGCTTTTTCTTTACTAGTAGATTTAGAGACTAGTTTAGGAAATAGTATTATACCTAATAGCAATGTTGACCTTTATTTCCGTTCACTTATTGATGAAGATAATGTATCAAAAGCTATTTTTGGAAAATTAGCTTCCCAAGTAAGGGTTGTTGCTGTCAAAGATGCTTCTGCATCGAACGTATTTGATCCAGAAGGGTATCAACAAGGACAAGAACAAAAGGAATCAGGAAAAGACCAAAATAATCTAGCTAAGATATATATATTTGCAATTCCAGAAGAATTAAATGGACTGGTTAATAAAGCTAAATTACTAGGGGACATTGTACCAATAGCAACAGGTAAATCTTACGAATTAGATGCAGAAGTAACAAATGAAGAAAACGAAGTAATTGATTTTATTAATAAGACATCAATAAATAATAAAGAAGAACAAAAAGAGAAAGAAGAAGGTGAAAAGTAATGGCAGAGATTATAAGTTTTTATTCAGTAGCACACTCACAAGGGAAGAAAACTCTATCTCTAACATTCGCAAAATTACTTGCAGAAAATGAACATAAGGTGCTATACGTTGAACTGGATTATAGAAAACCTTCCGTTGCGTTATCAACTCAAATCACACATACACGAAGAAATACTAATGAATACTTCCAAGAAACAGTAGTTAAAGAGTCTTTCGATGTGGAACGACATGTATTAACAAAAGAAGAATTATTGAAAACCGAAGATCGTAATGTAAAAAAATTATATAGCAACTTACCTAAAAGGTTAGATTATTTGATTTATCCTATATCATTTCAAGAATCTAATTTTCCTACTATTATTCAAGACCAAGAAAAGGCAGAACAAGAAGCACAAGATTTTATCAGTAAGTTTATTTATTCTTTAAAAACTACTAAATATGAATATGTAATATTAAACCTTCCTATAGAATTGTATTCTATATTTGGTTTCGAAGTTATCGGAAGTTCTGACAAAGTGGTGAATATTGTAACACCAAGTGCTACAAGGTTATTTGAAAATAAAAATGCAATTACATTTCTATCTTCTAACATTCCGAACCTAGAAGAAAACTGGAATATCGTTATGAATATGACAAGTGAAGAAGTAGATCCTAGTGAATATAATCAACTTGTAAAAGAAGAACCAATCCTTATTCCATATGATATTCACCGTCAAAAAGAAGAGTTATCTTTACAAATCGGTTCTGAAACAATTCAAGAAAAGCTTGAAAGTTTAGCATTAAAGCTAAATATCTCAATCACCCAAACAAGCCCAAGAAAACGAACTTTCTTTAACAGGGGGGTATAAGATGAATAATATAGTTGCTTATGAGGGACTCATAACCGAACAGAGAAACGTTATTAATCTTGAAAGGCTCTTATACCAGAAGGTAAAAGACAAACAAATAAAACCAAAGATTAAGTTTTCAAATAAATTACAAGATGTAACAAATTATATAAAAGAGTATTTAAACCAAGAGCAACATAGAGAATTAATTAGAGATTCGTTTGGAAATAAGAGAAAGCAAATTCAATTAAAAAGTGTTATTCAAACTCATGTTTCAAGCAAGGAGTTTTTATCTAAATACTCTAAACATATATCTGATTTTTCGATTGAAGAAGTAACAGAGTATTTGGTTGAAAAGATTACGGGGTTAGATGTACTTCAACCTTTGACTGAAATTGACACTATAACAGATATCAATATCATTAGTTGGAATAACATATGGGTGGATGATATTTATAAAGGTGAGTACAGAACGAATATATCTTTTAGTAGCGAGCAAGATTATTTTGAACTTTGTAATCGTTTTGCTTATGCATCCAATAAATCTTTATCTACGGCTAAACCTTCAATAGATGCGGTTTTTCCTTATATGCGTGTAAATATTGTTGGTCAGGATTTATCACCAAATGTAAGTACACAGATACGTATTATTTCTAAAGAGTTGAGGTTTGATGAGGACTATATTTACAAAACTGGATATGCAAATGAATTGATGATTAATTTCATCAAAAGAGTATTTGCAACTGAAAGTATCCTGATTAGTGGGGGTACTGGATCAGGGAAAACAGAATTTCTAAGGTACTTTACAGGATATACAAAACCCAATGCAACTATCATCATGATAGAAGACACACCAGAAACTTATTTAGATGAATTATATCCTGAAAAGCCAATTAAAATGTGGAAGAATAGAGAAGCATCAGACAATGATAAGAAACAATTCGGATATTCTTATCATATAAGGAATGCAATGAGACAAAACCCTCAATATATTTTCCTACAAGAATCTAGGGGAGAAGAATCATTAGATATTCTGGAAGCGTCTGAAACAGACCATATTGTTGATACAACTTTGCATGCTGAATCAGCGATAGATACGATTATTCGTTTTATTGTTCTTTGTCAAAAAGCATATCAGCATCCCGATGAATACTACGGAAAAAGGATAACAAACAGCTTTAAAATTGGTGTTCATTTGAAGAAGTTTAATAATGTCAGGAAGATAAATCAAATTGTTGAATACCTTGGATATGAAAATGGTAGAGTTATTGCCAATATTTTGTTCGAATATGATCCTAAATTAAAAAGACATGTTAGGAAAGGTAATATGTCGCAAAAATTATGGAATCGTTTAGAAGAAGTACACAATGAAATTTCTATTTTAAATGAATTAGCACCTATTAACGATGATAAATATGTTATACAAGGAGCGTAAAAATTGAACATAATAGTATCTGTAGTTGGTATTACTATCATTGCTTTACTTGCTTATATTACTTTTATTCAAATAAGTGAAATTACTTTTAAGAAAAAACGACAAAGACTTTCTCTAATGCTACAGGATGAAGAAGATAGAAAACCAAACAAAATTGTAGATTGGTTGGATAAAAGAGGTATTCTTGATTACGTAAGTCCTTCGTTTATCATGTCAGAATCTAATAAATATGGTGTCGAAATTTCTAAACAATCATTCCTTTCGACATTTACACTTGGAACAGCAATTGGAATAGTTGTTATTGTCGTTTATTTTCAACCTATTATCTTCATAATGCCACTAGCGATATTAGGGGGTATTATTGCATCTAATATTAAATTGCATAATATCAAGAAAAAATATTATCAGGAATTAGATAATAAATTAGCTATTTATATGTCCTCGTTAGCAACTGCTATGAGTACATTCAATAATACAAAAGAAGCATTACAATCAATATTACCATCACTTGAATATCCAATAAAAAATGATGTCGAAGAAGCAATAATTAAGTTACAAGATGGTAAAAGTGTCAAAGAATCTTTTGAGCAAATGAATAATCGTTATCATCAAAAACAAGTAAGGCTGTATCATGACCAACTAGATGTAATTGTTAAAAGTGGAAGTACAGACGTTACGTCTTTACGTTCAATTGCATTTAAGATGAAACGTAAAGAGATATACAGAAAAAAATTACAGGTTGCTCATAAAGAGAATTTCAAAACGTGGAAAGCATTTGTTGTACTTTCGTTATCAGCACCCTTTTTATTCATTTTTGTTTCAATGGATAACTATTTAGTGGTGATGAATCATATAGCTTCAAGTATTGTCTTTGGACTCACATTTCTTTTGATTTTTATTACTTATAGACAACTTGAGAAACTAGAAGTCTATGATCCAACGGCAGATGAGCAAGTACAAATTTAAGAAAAGGAGGGAGGTTAATTGAACATAGAGTTAACTGGATTGTTAGTACAAGTTTCACAATTTATTTTACTAGCATCTATTATAGCTTTGGCATATAAGACTATTACAGTTGTAGCAGATGCTCGTACATCGAGGAAATTTGTATTAAAAGGTTTTCTACAAGAGGAAGAAAAAGAAAAAGAATTCAAAAAAGAAGAAATAACTTTTCTTGAAAGAATGACTTCTTTCACTAAATATAAAACATATTTAGAATACGAATTACAAGAAGCAAGAATGGAAACCAGTGTTAATCGTTTTATTATTAGAAGGGTTATCTGGGGTAGCGTCAGGAAAATGCGGATTTACAACGTTAAGCAAATTTTTCTAACGATTACCCCGTTTTTAACAACGTTAAGAAAGCTTTAATGGTCTTAAAGAATCTAGAGAAACCTCTTTGTCTGAATTAAAATGATATTCTCCAAGTAAATTTATATGCTCCCAACCTAGAGGGGATATATGATGCAATAAGTCTTCATTTAAATTACCTAATCTTTTTTGATACTCAACTGCTTTTGTAAGATGTAGAGTGTTCCATACACTAATAGCATTTATAATAATGTTCAATGCACTAGCTCTTTGTAATTGATGTTGTAGAGTTCGTTCTCGAAGTTCACCCTGTTTGCCAAAAAAGATCGCTCTTGCCAACCCATTCATCGCTTCCCCTTTATTCAATCCTTTTTGAATTTTTCTCCTTAAAGATTCATTGGAAAGATAATTTAGAATAAAAATTGTTTTTTCTATTCTCCCCATTTCACGTAAAGCCGTGGCTAAACTGTTCTGTCTAGAATAAGAACCTAGTTTCCCCATAATAAGAGATGCTGACACAGTTCCTTCTCTTATTGAATGAGCTAATCGCAAAACATCTTCATAATTTTCTTTAATAATCTTTTTATTTATTTGACCACGTAAAATAGGCTCTAATTTGGGATATTCACTTGCTTTCCCTATTGTAAATAATTTTGAATCTGATAAGTCTCTTATTCTTGGAGCAAACTTAAACCCTAATAGATGAGTTAATCCAAAAATTTGATCGGTATAACCTGCTGTGTCTGTATAATGTTCTTCTATATTTAAATCAGTTTCATGATGTAATAAACCATCCAAAACGTGAATAGCATCCCTCGAATTGGTATGAATAATTTTTGTGTAATAAGAAGAAAATTGGTCACTTGTAAACCGATAAATTGTAGTGCCTTTTCCAGTCCCATAATGAGGATTAGCATCAGCGTGTAATGATGAAACACCTAATTGCATTCTCATTCCATCTGAAGAAGAAGTTGTGCCATCACCCCAATAGGATGATAAGTCTAATTTATGGTGAAAATTCACTAATACAGCTTGGGCTTTATTCATCGCATCTTCATGCATTCGCCATTGAGAAACATTAGCTAATTGCTTATAAGTAAGTTCTGGTGTTGCTTCAGCCATCTTGCTCAAACCAATGTTCATCCCCATTCCTAACAGGGCTGCCATGACTATGATTGTTTCTTCTTTATCAGGCTTTCGGTTATTGGATGCATGAGTAAATTGTTCGTGAAATCCAGTTATATGAGCAACATCCATCAGTAAATCCGTTAACTTTATTTTTGGTAGCATTTGATAAAGGGTTGCACTAAATTTTTTTGCTTCTTCTGGAACATCTTTTTCTAGCCGGGCAATGGAAACCTTTCCTTTTTCCAAAGAAATTCCTTCTAATTTGTTTGCATTTGCAGATAGCCATTTTAGTCTTTCATGAAGACTGTCGGTTCTCTCCTTTATATAATCTTCGAAAGATAAACTAACTGATAATCTGGTATTCTCTTTCGTTTGGTTCCATATATCTTCTGAAAATAAATATTCCTCAAAATCTCTATATTGCCTACTACCTACAATGGAAACATCCCCAGCCCTAACGTGTTCCCTCAATTCTGTTAAGACAGCCATTTCATAATAATGACGATTGATTGTACCATCATCATCATATAAGTGTTTTTTCCAACGATTTGAAATGAAATCTACTGGTGATCCGTCGGGCACTTTTCGCTTTCCAGATTCGTTCATTCCTCGTATAACCTCGACAGCTTGCAAAAGTGTTTCTGTTGCCTTAGTAGAATGAAACTCCAATACCTTTAATAATGTTGGCGTATATTTTCTAAGAGAATAAAATCTTTTTTGCAACAAGTCCAGATAATCATAGTCAGCAGGGCGTGCAAGCTCTTGAGCTTCTTCTACAGAAGAAACAAAAGAATTCCATTCAATAATGGACTCTAAAACCTCAAAAACATCCAATTTTTCTTCTTTTGCTTTTATCAATGCTTGTCCTATGTTTGTAAAGTGTATAACTTTCTCATTCAACTTTTTACCGTTTTGTTTTTGAATTTCTTCTTGTGCCTTACGCCCTTTTGATAATAGGCTAAGAATTTGTCGGTCATGGATTTCGAAAGCTTTATCCGTTAGCTCTTGAGATAAGTGTAATAAATACACAGTTAGTATTGAATGACGTTTATTTTCCTGAAAATCACGAAATGCATAAGGCTCATATCTTGAGCCAAGACGAGAGAGCTGTAACAATCGATTACGGTGTAAATGATGAATATTAACTTTTTCTAATTCCATTTCTCGTATATATTCTAGTCGTTCTATTACTTTTAGAAACGTTTCAGGAGAAGGGTGTCCCGGTGGTTCTTTTAACCAGCCTAATATCGTTTTATTAGACTCTGATTGATGATGTGAACTAATGATTTCTTCCAATTTCTCTTTTTGCTCAATTTTTAGAGATTGACTGACGGTATTATATATTTTCTTTTCAGCCATAGCTCTTGCTTCCCACACTATTCTTTCAAGCGTAGTAATGGCAGGTAGTATGATTCGATTTTTTCTCAAGAAGTCTAAGCATTCAAATAGTAAATGTGAGGTGTCACCATTTTCGAAAGCTAACTGATGAAGATGTTTAAATGTCATTCGATATTCTTTTAAAGTGAAAGGCAAAAAACCAAATTCATTACGAATCTCTTTCAAATGATCCCATAATGTATTGTCTCTTTGAGGATAAAGGCTAAGTGAAGATGAAGTAGCCCCAATTTGTTTTGCTATGTAATGTAAAACGGACTCTGGGATACTTTTGATATGCGTGTATGACCAACCTGGGTAGTGAAGAACGGCTAACTGAGTAGCAAACCCTAATCGGTTTTCTTCCCGCCTTCGTTTATTTATAATTTCTAATTCTCGTTTTGAAAAAGTATAGTACGTTCCCAAGACCCATTCATCTTCTGGAATTTGCATAAGAGCTTGCCTTTGCTCTGCTGTAAGTAATTCTCTTCCTCTTGCAATTTTCATATTGTACCAACCCATTTCTCTATTTTTCAGATTATTAGTATAATTATATATCAATAGAGTGTACTCTATTGATACAAGTATAGTAGACTGATAAAATCATAGTTAAGAGTGTCTCATAAGACTTGTCTCAAAAATGAGGTGAAATTTTTGCGGAAAATCGGTTATATACGCGTCAGTTCGACTAGCCAAAATCCTTCAAGGCAATTTCAGCAATTGAACGAAATTGGATTGGATATTATTTATGAAGAAAAAATTTCAGGAGCCACAAAGGATCGTGAACAACTTCAAAAAATGTTAGAGGATTTACAGGAAGGTGACATTATTTATGTTACAGATTTAACTCGGATCACTCGAAGTACGCAAGATTTATTTGAATTGATTGATTTAATACGAAATAAAAAGGCAAGCTTAAAATCACTTAAGGACACATGGCTAGATTTATCAGAAGATAATCCATACAGTCAATTCTTAATTACGGTAATGGCTGGTGTTAACCAATTAGAGCGAGACCTTATTCGTATGCGTCAGCGTGAAGGAATTGAGCTCGCAAAGAAAGAAGGGAAGTTTAAAGGACGGTTAAAGAAATATCATAAAAATCACGCAGGAATGAATTATGCAGTTAAGCTATATAAAGAAGGAAATATGACTGTAAATCAAATTTGTGAAATTACAAATGTATCTAGGGCTTCATTATATAGAAAGCTGTCAGAAGTGAACAATTAGTCACTCCTTATTCCATATAAGGTCCCGATTGTGGAGTATCTCTAATTACGTAGTAGAAGAAAAAAACGACATAAAACAAATATAAAAACCCCCTGAATCTAGATTCAGGGGCACTCGTTATTAAGTGACTATTGTAGTATTTGATGTTGGTGAGAAGTTTGTAACAACAAGAACCACAGGAGAATTTTGTTCTATTGTTGAGCCAGCAGGTACTGTAATTACTAGCTGCCCTACTCCTGTACCACCAGCTGTATAAGCCGATACATCTTCCATCTGTAGCACACCATTAATATAAACGTCAAAATAGCTATTATTAGTTGCTAAGGCTGGTAATGTAGTTGCGGCTGCTCCAGTGTCTGTAAAGAAATCTTCAACAGCAATTGTTAAAGTACCTGCACCTGTAACTGTCGAAGCTGCTTCATTAAAGAATCTTTCAATAGTTGGAACTGTTTCGACAGTAGAACTACCAGTAATAGCAAGTTTCATAATTTGAAGTGCCAATTAGATTTCACCACCTTTATCGTGTTCCTATTTAGTTTATGACAACAAAAAAATTTTGTTTAAACTAAAGTATCTAATTGTTAAAGTTATTAGCACAATCTTAATAAAAATTTATAAAATATAGTGATATGTAAATGGAGGTTAGCCTGAATATGATAAATGGAATAACTATAAAAAAAACTGAAAATACTTTACCAAGTCCTTTACTAATGATCCCTTCTTTACCTTCAACTTCCTTATATTTTCGTTGTCCCAAAAAAATAGATGTTATTGAATTTTATGCCATATCAGATGGACGTAGCAGAATTTATAAAGAAAACGATGGAGTAAAAGGGATTGGAAAACAAATAATCCTTGACCCTAAAAAGGTATCATATATGAACCTTTTTATAAACGGAGTATTGCAACCTAAAGAAAGCTATGAAGTGGGGAGAGGAGTAATTAAGTTAAAAACAGTGGACGTACCAATAAAAGGAGCGCCGGTTATACTGCAAATGTTTATTGTGTAATTTTGGCCACTTCTTATTGGGCAAAAATGGACAAGTCATAAAAAATTTATTGAGCACTTCAAGGAAATAGTGTAGATGTAATCTTCAGCAAACAAAGCGCTTTAATGAAGTAACTAAAGCCTAATTTCTCACTTACAACACTGGTATATTAGACTTTTTTAAATTTGGATTTCCTTAACGTTGTAAATCCGCATTTTCCTGACGCTACCCCTATCTTAGCTATAATAATGGCTTGTATTCCACTCCTTCTATATGTAATAAGCAATTTAACTTTATATCTTTATTTGTCCATTCCTTTAGGAATCTTAGCATATATGATTCCTAAAAAAACATTAAAGAAAAATAGGGCTTATTACGAACAACAAATGAAAATAGAATTACCGATTTATTTAGATGCATTTGGAGTGTTATTACAAAACCATACACCTTATCAAGCAACTAAATTATCAATAGATTATGCTGGTCCTTTAATAAAACCCTATGTGGAAAGACTTATTACACAAATCGACTTATACCCTGCAAGTTCTTTTCCTTATGATGACTTCGCTCGATCAATTGATATGAGAGAAGCTAAAGAGTTTATCATTGCTCTGAATCAGATTACTAGAGTAGATTCGACTAATGCAGAACAAATTATTAATGACCAGATACAAATTATGAATGAATTGCAAGAAGAAGCTTATAACGAGCAAATTGAATCTAGACCTGATGAAGTTGAAAAATTTGTTATGCCTATGATATTTCCTTTAATCGCAATTATCATGACTTTCTTATTCATATTAATTGCCGATTCATTTTCATCCTTACTATAAAGACAGGAATACCCTTTATTAAGGGTTTCTTATAAAAAACAAAAACTTGGAGGAATTTATATTATGAAAACACTTTTAATGAAAGCTAATCAAAAAATCACTATTAAGAAACAAGGACTAGTATCAAAAGTCAAAGAGTTTTTGAAAGATGAAACATCAGGATCAAAAGGAACTGTAGAAGAAGGTTACTTAATGTATGCAGGAGTAGTTGTGGGTATTATTGTTTTAGGAATTGTAATCTTGTTTGCAACAGGTGCCTTTGAATCAATCGGTAATTTCTTTAATGATGGAATCAATGGGGATAATACAAACCCTAATGGTTGGGGGAAATAAACTAATTCAAAGCAGGGTAGGGGAACATAGTTCCCTTACTCTTTTCCTTATTATTTTTTTAGGAGGGTTTTAACATGAGAGGAGCAATAGGTTACGGTTTTTTTCTAATGATGTCAATGGTCATTATGGTTTTTATTCCAGACCTAATAGTTTATGGTACATTGAATTATAAAGCCAATGCAATTACTGCTCAAGTTACTAAAGAAGCAGAAATGCAAGGTGGTATTACAAATTCAGTTAAATCATCATATACTAGAATTGAGAATGAATTAGGTATGAATAACAAAGGATTTAATATTTCTTATGAAAATGAGGGGGAAATTCAACAAGGTGGGCGTTTTGCAATCGAATATAAAGGGGAGTATACTTTTAAAGCAATAAATTTATTAGGAAGTGGTGTAGGACAATTTACCCTACCTATATCAGCGAAGAAATCAGGTATTAGCGAAGTTTGGCAAAGAAATGGGGGTTAGTGTAGTTCTTTAGAACTCTTAACATATATTTCGTATGTTGCTAAACTAAAGTATTGTTATAAATCTTGTGTATTAAGATTAAAAAAAGGGGACAAGATGAATTTGACGAATATATATACTTAAACGAAATTGTTAGGAGTTAGCATGAGCATGACTTTTCCATCAAAAACTTATAAAGTTTTTCCGTTATATCGTATTCTATATGAAGCTTGTATTGATGTTGTTAATGATGAAAAAAGCAATCTATTAAAAGCTTTGCTAAAGAAAACTATTGGCATACAAGATGCGAAGGCTTTAGATTGTTTTGATTTTAATAAATTGATTCAGAAAATGATTGATGATCTAGATAAGGAATTAACCACTAATTCATATGACGATGTAAAGGTTAAAATTACTGTCCACCCTCGTATGATTACCGTTAGAAAAGTATTTAACCATACAAAAAGAACTCATGTATTAAAAAATATTTCTTTTAGAATCCCTAAGTCTACCATTACTAAAATCAATTCATTAAAAAGTACTACACTAGGTGAAGTAATAGAATTAGCTATTGGTCTTTTTGTAATTAATTGTGATGAGCAAGTTTACGAACTTATAATATTAAGTATGCAAGAATATGAGGAAAAATAATTGAAATTCAAATATTACATACAAAACTGATTCAAAAAAACAACCTTCACATTAATGTATTGGTTGTTTTTTTTGAAATTCAAACTAATACCTTATTCTATGAATTTCGATGTGATAATAAACAATTACATAAGCTATTTAGCTTTTCAAAAAAATATTTAGAGTAAACAGTTTAACTTTAATATGTATATTTTTTTATCTGGCAATAGTTAACGATTACAGTTTAGTGATATAATATAAACAAAGGTATTCATGAATACCTAAATAATTTAAAATGAAAAGAGTGGTTAAAACTAATGAACAAACATGCTATTATAAAAGTTTTGCAAGAACTGAGTTATTATAATAGGTTTACATCATTGGATAGTGCGAGGGCAAATATTCTTAATGAAGCAAGGAGAAGAAGAAAAGGACTTACTAAAGAGGAAATTATTCAAAAGGGGTTAAATATTTATCCTAAACAAGGAATCAATATTGATAAGTTAATAGAGCAATTAATTGATGAAGATTATATTGAGGTCGAACATAAAAACGATATTGAAGCACAAATAACCTCAAAGGGAACAGATTATCTCATGGAGTTATATACAGAAAATTATAGTGAATCCTTCTTAACGTATAGAGATAAAGTAGATAGTCTAACAAAGACACGAGGTGAAACAGACTTTGATCCTGTTCATGTTGGTAAAATGTTCTACCTTCAATGGAGTATAGACGAAATTGAAAAAATATATTTCACAGAAAAGGAAATCCAGGATAGAGCCGTAGCATTCCATGAATACATGATTGATAAATATGGTTTAAAGCCAAGTGTTGATGATTACCTTTTTCATTTAATTCCTAAACTTTTTTTACCTGTTGAAGATATGAATGAAGAAGTAGAACTAAGTATAAAAGGGATTGATCTTCCTGAACAACCAATAATTTTAGATAGACCTTATCCAAATAAACGATATATTGTTGGTGGTGTTAAAATTGGAAAAGAAACCTTCACTACAGGATTTTATCCTATTATTGCTTCTAAAAACGAATTTCCTAAAGAAAAAGACATTAGTTATCATTGGAAACTTAGCAACGGTAAGGAAATCATACACGATATTCATATCCAATTTGAAGTAGATAGAGGAAATTTATTTTCAACTGAACAATCACTAAGTAGAAGTAATGATTTATCTTCAATTCGTCTGGCTACCTTTCTAGCAGATACTCCCCTAAGTAAAAATAGACAAAAGTTTTATTATGGTGATGAAAATAATAGGGTTTTACACATCAAAGAAAACGTGGTTTTAACTTCATTTCCTATTAGGCTTCACTATTGTTTTTCGCCAGATAAAAATTATGAGAAATGGAAAAATAAAATTAAGTAATCTATATTAATTGTTTGATTAAAAATTAGATTTAAAAAGGAGAAGATTTTTTGAGTAAATATTTTACTACAGTTGGTTTGCATGATGGCAATTTTGAAATGGAAATATTGGTGCATTCTTCTGCCACCAAAGAGGAATCACAGAAGATAGGGAATAGTAGCAAATTCCATATAGGATATCTATATGAAGATAAACTTGTAATTAAGGGTAATGAACTGACGATAAAAAAAGAACAAACAGACAAATATCAATTTAGAGTTTGTAGAGAATGGAAGGCAGTTGTTTGTGATGAAGATTATGAAAATCTTACTTGGGATGATGCATTAAAATACTTAATTGAAGAAGAAAATAGGACATTTCCATTTACGTTAGAATCTTATTATTTCAGAAATTCCCAAACAAAACCCTTTTAATTTTTAATAAAACTAAATACCACATATGGGAGTATTATTAGTGGCTTACATCTATGATAAAATTAGAGAAAAATTCCACAGAAAAGGAATGAGCGTTATGGCACGTAGCCAATTGTTAAAAGATGCAGTAGAAGGGAAAGTAAGTATTCAAAATATTTTAATGAGATTAAAAGTTATACTTTCAGATTTAAAAAATGAAAACATTATGAATTGGGTAAACGGGGAGTTGCAAGGCTATAATGATGATGATCTCCTACCTACTTATAGGGTATTTAAAGGGAATGTAATAGGTAATTATCTTATAAATTATACAGTACAGTATAATTTACAACCTGTACCACTTCAACATCTTATATCTAAAGAACAAATAGACGAAATAAGCACATTAAGAATAACAGATGGGATTAGCACAGTACAAAATATTTTACAAGGTGAACGTCGAGAAAACTATGCTCGTGTAATTCCGACTGAATATAGTCATGCAATATCAACCGAAGCGATACAAATAGCAGGAATGAGAGTACTAGTTCCTTCAAATCGATTAGATGGAATTGTATCACAAGTTAAGAGTAAGTTAATTGATGTCATTATGGAACTTGAAAAAGAATTTAATAATCTTGATGAATTAGACATTAGATCACAAGTAGAAGAAAGCACAACCATAACTAATTTCAATAACATTATTGAAAATATTATTTATGATGAATCTATTAAAATAGGTGATAAAAATAAAATAGAAAAAACAAGTCTTGGTCATTTGTTTGGGAATAATAAATGAGTATAAAAATAGGTGATAAGAATAAAATTAAAAAATCAACTATTGGACATCAATACTTATCAAACCATAAGGCTATAGAAGCTAGAAAAAAAGAACGATTCCATGAGAAACACCCTATTATTTCTAATCTCATTATTTCTATAATTGGCGGTTCTATTGTACTTTTTTCGTTTTGGAACAATCTTATAGAATGGATAGAGAATTTATTCAAATAAAGTACTGCATGTAAGAGTGTATCATCACAAAAGGCTATCCGAGAGACAAGGCTCGGGTAGTATTTTTTTGTCCTGCGGAACGCTATGCTCAAAAAAATCTCCACCCTTTCCTCCTTGTCTATCGAATTTTGGCAGGTGTGGCATAATCGCCAAGCCGACAAACACCCAATACGAGGATTTAAGGATAGTCGGCTAGCTTTCCCTATTGTACCTGCCAAATCGCCCTCACAGACGCACCAGAAGCCTTCTCATAAGTCATTAACTAGTTACGCTATTAAGACCATGGGGTTTAGCCCCCATACGACTAGCCATCCTCCAATCCCCAATACAAGGGGGAAGGGCATAAGGCAACCCCATTTCATGTAATTCATATTTATATTTGTTACTTTTTTTATCTTTTATTTGTTTATTTTTTTATAATATTATGGTATAATAAATATATAAAGTTGATAGTTATTAAGGAGTGAAAACTTATGTACAAATGGGAAGCTGCGTTACAAAAATATGACGAGGAAGTGCAAGCACGCATTTTAAAAGAACAACAGGATTACGAAGAATTAACCAAAGATAATCCATGTGAACATTGTGGTAAGGGCAATCAAGGTGTACTATTTGAAGATAAAAGTGGCAATCCTTACTTAATGAGATATGGCATGTGGTCACACAAATCAAGAAGGTGTTTTTATTGCAAAGAGATAGATACAAAAATTAAGGAGAAAAGCAAATGAAAATTAAGTCAATAGAAACGGAAATTATTAAATGTACCGTTCAAGGAAAACAATATGATTGTGATAGATATAATATAGATATTAAAACCCCATTATCAACAAAAGAATATTCCGTATCAGTTGATTTCCATAATAAAGAGATATGGGGAGACACCGTACAATATGGAAGTTTGTATACATTAGAGAATGAAGAAATAAAGGAAATTCTTACCTTGGTTGAAAAAGAAGGAAAAACTTTAAGACCGTTTAAAGAATTATTACAAAAGATTGCAGGATAGATAAAAGGGAAGTTACTTCCCTTTTATGTTACTTTTTTTATCTATTATTAGTTATTTAAATTACAGGGGGTTTTCACCAATGGAAGTTTTTGTCCTTTGCGAACTCAAAGAAAATCATAAAGGTTGTTATGAGCTAAATAGTTTCAGTGATGTATTTTTAGATATTCAGGAAGTGAAAAGGGTTGCGAAGTCTAAACTTAGAGAAGTCCTAGATGAATATGATATCGACCAACAAAGTGATTTATATATCTTTGAAGTAGGAAAGGAATCTATTTCAATATCTGTTTACAAAGAAGAAAATATTCGTTTTGAATTAAACGTACATAAGAAAGTTCTTGTAAAGGAGAAGGAAGATGATACAGAATAAGATACGATTTACTGATGAAGGGATACAAATAGTGTTAGTTCATTCTAAAAAAACTGGTTTTACTTTCTATGAAGATGAAGCCAAAGAAGATAATGAATGCTTAATAAAACCAATTGAAACAAAGAACAGAATAGAAGCCTTTAAAAATAAAGATAAGTCACTCTTCCTAGAGTTGTATCGCAGAGAACAAGGAATTCCCTTATACGATGAACAAAATAATTTAAAAAACATTCTTGTATAAAGAAAGGTGACATGGCTATGACAATTAAAGACTTACAAACAAGTGATACATTCAGTTCTGCAACTTTTGAACAACAATCACCAAAACTATTTATACAAGAAATGCTTGAGATACATGATTATCTTTATAGTGACGAAAAACTAATTCCGCAGAATGCATTTGATGGGAAAAGTAAACTTAGAAAAGTATACGTCATTACAGATGAATCTTTTAATGAGGGATGGGCTTATAATTATTATCTGTCTCAAGATAGAAAGGTAGTTGAAGAAGAACTTAAAGAATTAAATGAGATATAGAAAGGGAGTCCCTTTCTATATTTGTTACTTTTTTTATCTTATATTAGTTGATTTTATTATATATTAATGATATAATTTAGATATATTAATAGGGGTATTACCAGCGAAGCTGTAACCACCCGCAATAAGGAAATGTCAAGATTACAATAAGTTATATAAGTTTATTACTACTAACAAACATACCCTCGTTCTGTATTGGATGGGTTAAGAGCAAGAAAGAGAATCTATTAAAATGAAAACATTGGAACAACTACAATAAAAGGCTATCCGAGAGACAAGGCTCGGGTAGTATTTTTTTGTCCTGCGGAACGCTATGCTCAAAAAAATCTCCACCCTTTCCTCCTTGTCTATCGAATTTTGGCAGGTGTGGCATAATCGCCAAGCCGACAAATACCCAATACGAGGATTTAAGGATCGTCGGCTAACTTTTCCCTATTGTACCTGCCAAATCGCCCTCACATACGTACAAGAAGCTTTCTAATGAATCATCAACCAGTTACGCTAAAGACCATGGGGTTTAGCCCCCATACGACTAGGCCATCCTCCAATCCCCAATACAAGGGAGAAGGGCATAAGGCAATCCCATTTCATGAAATATACTTTCATATTTGTTACTTTTATTATCTATATTTTGTTGATTAATTTATATGTATTTGATATAATAAAACATATCAAATACTAACGAAATATATTTATAACAGGAGGATAAAATTATGGGGTTTAAAATTATACGTGATTTCATTAAAGGAAAAGAGGAAAAAGGGGTAGTTGGAGTTGAATCCGTTAGACAGACAGGTATCAACGCTATGTTTATGACAGAAGAACAACAAGAAGATTGTATTTACAAGAACGGCAAAATCAAAATACGATTACTAGATGATGACGGAAATATTTATTACCATGCATATGTTGATGATATACTTTTTTCATGTGAGTTAGTATTAGATTGGGGTATAGGGTATGCAGGATGTAGTTCCGTTGATATGCACATAGATAGTTATAAAAAATTTATCGGAGAGCCAAAATATAAAGAAAGCATTAGTGATTGTGGAAGATGGTATTCTTATATGTGATAACAAAAGCATTCATAATAAGACCTGACTCTTTAAAAGTCAGGTCTTATTATATTTATCTAACCAATTATTAATAGTCTGCTTAACATTTTCTGTACTTCCTTTAATTTCATCAAAAATGATTGTTAAGAGTGTGAACCACGATATAGATTCATTATAAGGGTTATTCTTATTGATATATTTCAAAACTAACTTTAACTCTTTAATCCTTCCATTATCAACGTTTTCTTTTAAATATGCTTTAACATACGCATTTAAAATATTTGTATTTCTAATACTTGCATCTAGTAAAAGGGCTGTAGCTTTTGATGGGGTTACATCCAGTGCATCGGATAGCTGCTTTATCTTTTCATACACTTCTTGAGTAACCCTTGTTGTAATCCTAGATTTTTCACCATCTTGATACTTTCTTTGTAGAGATTCCCTATCTAAATCTCCTAAAAAAAACGTATTTGTAAACTGATAATCCCTTCTGAAATAAGGTGATAAATATTCTATGACTACCCTAGATTTCAATCCATTTTCACAGATCGTTGAGACTATATCTTTAACTGGTGTATTAGTAATATACGATAACTGCTCAATACATACTTTTAATTCTTTAAGAATTGTTGGTTTAATATCTCTTTTTTTGTCGGAACGAATTTTTCTTTTCTTTTGACCTACAACCTCCACCTCAACCATTTCCACACCTCAAAATCGTAATTTATTTCTAGGACAGTGTACTAGTGTCCTAGAGATATATTTATGTATATGGAAGAAAGGGAGGGGTTATGAATATTTTTTTCATTTATTGTCAATAATATTATTAATCTTTTTCGGGAGTGAATAATATGAAAATGACAAAAAAAGAAGCTGAACGATTAGCGAAAAAAGGAATCGAATTAAGCAAAAAATATAATATACCTTTAAGAACCAATAAATCAAAAAAAACAAGTTAATGGTAATTTCACTACTAGTACATTTATACAAAAGATATGGTATAATAAGCATATAATTTAAATACAATAAAAAAGACCATAGGTGCTCGAACACCTACGGTCAAACCATAGACCGACCTCATATGAGGGGTTGGCTCTAGGAAATAAAGTAGACCTTCCCTGTTAACCTAACCACAGATTCAAGGGAGGTCTATTTTTTATGGTTAAATGACAGGATTGCTACGATTAAGCTTGCGAAAGCGACCGCAAACATAAGACTCTCAAACACTGTCATACGTCTCACCCCCTTTCCTAAATGGAAAAACGGAGTGAGCCGACCCCCCTTGAAGACGATCTATACTTATATTATATCATACTTTCCATAATATAAGTTACTTTTTTTATCTTTTTTATGTTGTTTATTTTATACAAAAGTGATATAATTTAAATATAAATTAAAAGGAGATGGTAATGTGATTATTGGTAAAGTATTTAAAGGTCACACTTTAATTTTTGAAGGTATTGCTACAGGCGGTAAAAAATTTTCAAAAATAAATCCAGAGCAATACATCAACCTTACTATTGATACCGAAACTAACGAAGAAGAAACGTTTATGCATAACGATGAGGAAAATGTCTTTTTTAAAGAATATCAGGATAACGGAAAGGGATGGGAAGAAGTTTACGATAGTAGAGAGAGAATTGATCGGACAGTAGAATATGATTTACCTTCATGGTTTATAAGCGAAAATTCTATCCCTGACTATCATCATAAATATGAAGATGGTCATATAAAGACCACATTCAAAGGTTATTACAATTAGAGTTGTTATTATTAGATAATCTTTAATAGTTTCCCCTACATAGCCGAAAATAAATATGTAGGGGAAACCGAATGACTTCTATTATGAAAAGGTGGAGGTATTTTGAAGAAACAAGGCTATCTATCTAAAAAAATATCTAAAGGACACACTTACATATACCTCAGAAAATCCTATAGAGTTAATAAAAAAATAAAACATAAATACTTGTATTCATTTGGATCAATGCCAGATGCACTAGAGAAAATGTACAAAATGAGAGAAAACCCTGATAACTTCCCGAGAGAATTGATTGAAATGGGGTTTGATTTAATTGATTTATATAATTGGATTTTGACGATTGAAACTAAAGTAACTTCCACTGGAAGAAGTTTCAATATCTGAAAGGAGTAGACGTAATTTTGAAGGAATCCGATATGTTCCCTTTTGTTAAAAACCTATTAATGGATAAAGTAAAATGCAATAAAGTTTATGCAGAAGTTGCTAACAAAGATATTGTCGCACTAAAAGGAGATATATCTATTGTAGTAGAAATGAAAAAGCAATTAAGTTTCAAAGTCATTGAGCAAGCAATACAAGCCAAGTATTCAACTGACTACATTTTTATAGCAGTACCTAAACCGAAAAACCCTCATTCTAGAATTGCTATTAGTTTGTTGAAACAGGAAGGAATAGGGTTAATTTATATTACAGAATGTACTCAATCATCAACCACACTAAAAGAAAGTTCTATTAAGTTCTGGGGGAAAAGAGTTCGTAAGAAGTCACATGATATAAAAAAACATATTAATCATGATTTTCATTCACGCACTATAGCAGGGGTTAAAAGTGGGGAAGGTCTTACAGAGTATGGGGAAATGATTAATTTAATTAAATTATTTCTAAAGCGACGAAAGTGGGTAACCATTGACGAAATTTTAGATAATGTAGAGACATATTACAACAACCCCAAGCCATCATTAATGCAAACTCTAAAGGCTGAATGGAACAGTGATTGGCTTGAATGGAAAGTTGAGAATCGTAAGACATACTTTAAATTAATAAAAATTTAATCCCTATTGAGAGGAGCGATATAATGCATGATTTTACGTGGGAAATAAGTATAAAAACTTACAAAAAAAACATGAAAAATTCTATTGTTTTAATGACAATTACTTTTATAACATTGATTCTTGTGAAATATATGACTCAAGAACTCAATAATAATTCAATCCCAATAGAATCAAGCTTCAATAGATTAAAGGATATATTCAATGATCTTTTTTCATTAGGAACAACAATTGCTATGATTTTCTGTCTTTACTATATAATAAAAAACCTTATCCAGTTTATCTCTTTTTCAAAAAGACAAAATATGAGTTCGTTAATAATAAATAACACATCTAATAGCATTGATGTTCACACACCTATTTCTCTATCTAACAATAATTGGAGTATACCTATTCAAAACATCAAAGAAATTGAATTTATAAATAAAGATGGTTATATAGAAATGCATGTTACTGCTAAACATAATTATTCAGACAATATTATAAATAACTTAATATTATTTTTTAATATCTTATCAGGAGGAAACGGAGAATATATAACTATAGCTTTCATAGAACCAAGAAACAATAATATATTAGTTAAGTATATAAAGGATAATCACCCTAATATAACGATTAAATAATAATTTTATGTTCAAAAAAACCATAGTGAGGTATCTTACAGATGATATAATGTCTCATAGCTGCCATCACTTTAGATCAATAATAAATGACACATCCCCCAAAGGAGATACTTAATGGAATTTCATTTTATAATTACCAGTGTAGGATTGTTTATATTAATAATCAGTATGATTCTTGTTACAATGTCTAGCGAGAAAAAGAGGATTCATACTCTTTGATTGAAATTATAAACGAAAATGAAATTAAAGTTTTAAAAACACCTACTGATAATTAATAAATACCAATACAATAAATCAAAAGGAAGATTTTATATGAAAAGCACAGGAATTACAAGAAAAGTAGATGAACTAGGAAGAATTGTTATACCAAAGGAATTACGCAGAACATTAGATATTAAAGAAAAAGATCCAATTGAAATTTTTGTAGATGAAGAAAAAATCATTTTACAGAAATACCAATCTGCTTTAGCATGTCACGTAACTGGAGAAGTTAGTAGCGATAATTTCGTCTTAGCAGGTGGAAAAATTGTTTTAAGTAAGGAAACAGCAGAACTATTATTAAACGAAATCCTATCTAATAAAACAACAAATTAAAAAAGCGTATATATATTTACGCTTTTTCTTTATTTATATCTAGTTCTTCTTTAATCCTATAAATCGTCATTCTTGCAATACCAGTTCTTTTATGAATATCCATTACTGAATCTTTTCTTTGCAACATTTCTACTACTGTTTCATACGCAAGCCTATCCATAGGGTTAGGTGCATCAGGTCTATATTTAATTTTACGACCCCTGTATTTTCCTTTCTCTTTTGCTATTTTAATCCCTTGTCTTTGGGCTTCTTTAGTCCTTGTTCGTTCTTCTTCAACTAACCATGACATAACTGATAAAAAGATATCTGATATTAGCTTTCCTATTCCTTCAACGTCCTTATATTGTGCTGTATTTAATACAGGTAGATTGAGAACAACAATATCAATATTTTCTTCGACTAAACTCTTCCATTCATTCATTATTTCTTCTTTATTCCTTCCAAAACGACTCAAATCATGAATAACGATAATATCCCCAAACCTCAATTTCTTTCTCATTTTCTTATATTCAGGGCGTTCGAAATTTTTACCACTTATTTTTTCTTGAAAAATATATTCACACCCATACTCTTTCAACTCTTTTACTTGCCGATCTAAATTTTGTGTTTCCGAACTAACACGAGCATAACCTATCTTCATTTGTTAAATCCTTTCCTTAATATAATATTAACAAGCTTTAGTACCTTTACATTGAGGAAATTTACTACATCCATAAAAGTTTCCGTTTTTACCTTTTCTTATTACCATCTTAGAATCACATTTCGGGCAATGAATTTGTTTAGGTGTTATATTTTCACGCACTTCTTGAGCAGAAGGAACGAGAGTAGGGTTTACTTTTAACATTAAATCCATTAACTTTTTGCGATCAATTAATTTTACATTATTTGAATCAGCAAGTTCTATAGCAGGCTTTGTAAAAAAACTATTTGAAACAACCCACGCATTGGAAGCTTTATAATGTGATTTAGAAGCTGTTATTTCTTGTATAGCTTTAATACCTACGTTGCTTTTATATCTCTTTGCCTGAACTACAATTGTATCATTGCCTTTCTTTAAAATTAAGTCAGCCCCATAATCACGAGAAGCACTTGTGACCTTCACTTTATAACCATGGCTTTTAAACAATGCTGAAAGATAATATTCAAACTGGACTCCATCCATAACATCTATATCAAGTATTCCTGATTTCTTCAAGGTACTTTCTTTATTCTTTGTTTTAAAATAAGAATACATTTTAATCACTGAAAAAACTGACATAATCAAAATTATAAAAATAACAATTGAACCTGTAAAATAATAAATTGCCAAACCTGACAGAATAAAAATTGAATAAAATAAATCCATCCTTTTTTTATAACTTTTTTTCCTTTTTTTTCTATACATTATATATCATCCTATTATATAAAATTTTTTCTATAATTATTGATGTTATTAGTTTATTTATTAGACAAGTCATACTATACAAGAAAGAATGCCATTTTAACTCTGTTTGATTAGACTCTACCCTAATTAGACAAACATTTTTATAAAATGCCCTTACTAAAGGGCAAATTTGAATATCACTAAATTATAGTAACAACAAAATATTCTTCACCTATTTTTTCTATTTTTAATTTATATCTAACATTTTCTTCTTTTAGCTTATGAGTTATTTTTACTTCATTATCTTCATATTCAAAATTAATATCATCTAATTGTAGTCCTTGATATTTGGGAGATAAATCACTAAGAACATAATCAGCAGGATAATTAGTGTCTCGATTTATTTTCTCTATCACTTCTTTATCACCATCTATTAATGCTTGCACAAAAGATTCAGATGTCTTCTCAATACTACCCTGTTTGCTATTACTTTCTCCACAAGCTACTAAAAGCAAAGTTAAGAATGCAATTAACATGAACATTTTCACAAACTTCATATATTCACTCCTTATTATTAATTCACGATAGGGGAAAAAGCTTTAAATCTTTTTCTAATATTTTTAAATACTAAAATTATAAGTGTGATTAATAAAAATAAAGATATTTCCAATGGAATCCAAAATAATGCTAATGTTCCAAACATAAAGAAACACATATAATATTTCAATAAAAATAACACTAATGTAAATAGTCCAATTCTCATTTTGTGTATTTTGAAAAATTGTGATATAGTTCCATATGCAAATCCAACTACATAACAATAGATTATTTTTCCTTCTTCAAAAGATAGATCAATACCAGTTACATTTTTTATCATAGAATACATACCATATTGATGTACTATATCTTTCATCTCTGTAACTTCAATGAAATTTAACACATGGTATGTAAAAAAACCAATAATTAATGGATACAATAAGTATCTTTGTAAGATGATTTTTCTTATATCTATTCGCATATATTATCACTCCTTTTTCAATAAATACATTTTGAGAACAGGTTTTATCACTTGAAAATAATTATTTTCACCTCCGGTAAATTAGTGTTAAACCATTGATACCACTGTATTTATTATATCACATATGCAAAATTTTGTATATTTTTTTATTCAAATATTGTTGTTTTTTTTATCTTTTTTAGTTATACTAAATTAACAATTATTTTTATAGTAAGGTGGTTATTATGAAATCTATTGAGATGATATTCAATCGTTTTCCAAACGTTAAGAATAAATATGATGAACCAAGTAATCCTCAAATAATATTAACAAATCAAGAAGCTGTTTTTTATAATTTAGTTCAGTTTTTTAATCAACCAGATGCTTTTCAATTCAGTTTAAATATGATTTATGAATATCTGAAAGATGAAGATTTACTATTCGCTATGGAAGTTTCTTTATCATTTTTCCAGAGCGATACTAGCCTTGTACAAAATGTAGAACAAACATACTATGATAGAAATTTAATGAATGAGAAAATTGTTGGACAAAAGGGATTTTCAAGAATGGTTGAAGAAAATATCGAAGGAATAAAATTCAAACCATCTATGATCCATGTATACTGGCATAGAAATTCAGGTAGAATCCCAAACGCAGATTTAATAATAGATGGCACTCCGTATTGGTTAGAAAAAACTGTTGAATCATTTATTGAAAGAGAAAGAGAATATAGAAAAAGAAAGAAAGAAGGGAAAAAATGATTACCTGTAAATATTGTGGACAAGAGGTTAAATTTATAGGAGAATCGGATAATCTATGCTATTTTGATTGTACATTTTGTGAGTTAATCTTCCCTTTGGATGAGACAAGTGTTGATAGAAAAAGAAAATTAAGTGTACCGAAATATTATGACTATACTTACTATGTACCAACTAAACATCTTTTAGAACGTGATACAATTACTTTGTATCACCTTTTAAAAGATGTAAGAGAATCGTGGTATTCAATTAAAAAGGCTCTTGAGAATTTAAAATTAATTGAAGATGAAAATATTCTATCCAAACCTAAAGATGATGAAGATGATTTAATTAAACAATTAAAAAGAGAATTTATTGATCTATCTAAAAGGAGATATATAATTGAAAACATTCTCTTAGAAAGAACTGGATATTTCCCACCAAAAATTACTCAAGAATTTTTGAATAATATTATTGAACAAGGTAGAATTGCTTCAAATAAACCAATGTTTGTATACATAAATTAACATCGATTAATGTTACTTTAAATACCTTTAATAAAATATTTTAATATACAAGGAGACTATATATATGAATAAACTATTACACATACACTCTAGTTGCCCAAGATGCAAAAGGGGATTCATGACTCCATATTCTATAATTAGATACGAGGATAATGCTTTCAAAATGATAGAAATCAATACTCCCCATAATTGGGAAAAAGATTTAAAAGAAGGCGATTTTATTTTATCAATATGTTCTCTTGATATTTGTGGATATACAGAAAGAATTGCAACTCAAAACACATTATATAAAAAAAGGGAAAAACAAAAAATAAGAGGGATACAATGAAAAAAAAAGCAATTAAACACATCCCACAATTCGGACCGACTTGTGGGATTTACTGTATATCGATGGTTTTAGAAGCATTTAATTCAAAGAAACACCATTTACCTGTGTATGGACAAAAATTAGCACATAAATTATTGATTCTAGCTTTAGATAAAAAAATGACTAATATAGGAGAGTTCTTTAATTCCTATGATCTAGCAAAATTCATAAACGTAATAAACGAAGTCATTCCAAGCATTGAATTTAAGGCAGATGTTTTAGAATTTAATGATTTGAAATCTATGAAAAAACAAATAACAGGTTCACTAAATAGTCCTAATACTTATATTATTTTTCCGATTTTACCATGTAAAATACTAACAAGTAATAAAACAAGAAAAATGGATATTGCTCACTGGATAATATTAGAAAAAGCGAATTCGTTATATATTTCAGGTCTATATAGTCAAAAAAACAAATTGGGTTCAAAAATTAGATTACTTAGATTTAAAAAGTTATTCAAAAGGAATCAACTTCTTAATCGAGGTTTTAATTGGAAACGTTATTATGCATTAACAAAACCTAAAAATAAAAAACGACCAATATTAAAAACTGTCTATCAAAATAGCAAAAAACATCTTACAGAAATTAAAGTTATGAAGGATGAAGATTGCTTTATTAATTATGATAATTTAAAAGGAAAAATGATAGTTATACAAAAAATCGAAATCGAATAATAAGATCCATTTAAAAAGGAGACTCAATACTTGATTAAATATATTCATACAAAAAACAAAAGTCCTTATGACAGTGATTTAATTCTATGTGCTGATTCTAATGAAAATACACCGTCATATAATCCATATTCAACTTTTAAATTTCAATGGTATCTAACTAAGGAGAAGAATAGACCAGGTATTCCATTAAGATTCCAAGAATACGATATTCTCATACTCTCAACAGAAGAAATAAAACGAAAGAATTATAATGGTTTATACCTTTATTGTATATTAACGGATGTCAGGACTAAACAGGAACAAACTACAGAATCTATAAAGTTGTATTCAGATATAAACAAAGTTATTGAATTTAACAGTTCATTTATAAAATTGTAAAAGTTAAAGCAGCTAGGAAAAATAAGCATTTACTCACAACCAAAATAAGGCTATTCGAAAGACAAGGCTCGGGTAGTATTTTTTTGTCCTACGGATCGCTATGCTCAAAAAAATCTCCACCCTTTCCTCCTTGTCTATCGAATTTTGGCAGGTGTGGCATAATCGCCAAGCCGACAAACACCCAATACGAGGATTTAAGGATAGTCGGCTAGCTTTCCCTATTGTACCTGCCAAATCGCCCTCACAGACGCACCAGAAGCCTTCTCATAAGTCATTAACTAGTTACGCTATTAAGACCATGGGGTTTAGCCCCCATACGACTAGCCATCCTCCAATCCCCAATACAAGGGGGAAGGGCATAAGGCAACCCCATTTCATGAAATTTATATTTATATTTGTTACTTTTTTTATCTTTTTTTAGTTGTTATAATTATATTTTTATGATATAATCTAGATATAAAGTTATCAAGCAAACTATGATTTATTTGTTTAGCATGATATAATTCAAATAATAATTTTATGGGGTGCGAATTATGGAGAACAAAGAATTAATTGAATACCTTGACAGTAAGTTTAAAGCAATAAACGAACGCTTTGATAAGGTAGATAATCGTTTTGAAAATATTGACACTAAACTTAGTTCTATGAACGAAAAACTTGATTTACTTTTATCAGATCAACCAAATGACATACATGCAATGTTAGTAACAATTATGAAGCAAACAAGGAATTTTAACAAAGACATTGAATTTTTGGTTGAGAAGGTCAGTAAATTAGAAATGATGACCAATAGATATCAACAATAGAAGGGTAATACCCTTCTTTTTTTATTTAATCAAGATTTTTTAAATAATACATTTTCCCCTTTACATTTGGCTTAAATCCTATATTCTGTAATGGAGAGTATTAAAGTAAAACTTAGTTACTTTTTTTATCTTTTTTATGTTGCGTTTATTATATATGGATGATATAATATTTATATAAAGAAGAAATCGGAGGAATTATAGATGGCGATTGAATTTAAAAATGTACCCTTTAGCGTGAAACAAATAGTTAAAATGATTGATAAGGAGACAATCATTTTTGATTATCCAATCCAAAGATCAGATGGACAATGGAAAATTGACCAAAAATCATTATTGATTGATAGTCTTATTAAAAATTATCCTATCCCTGCTGTGTATTTTGTTGGAGATAAAGAGGAAATCACGATTACCAAAGGTGGTAAAGAAGTATCTGATTTGGTTACGGTACGTACTACTTTAGATGGAAAACAACGAATGACAAACTTTTATAGTTACGTCAAAGGTGAATACGCTTTGTCAAAAGACATGAAGCCTGTAGTGATCGATGCTCAAGAATATGAAATTGCAAATAAAACATTTGAAGAACTCGATGAAGAAGTTCAAGATAATATCCTTTCGAGAACAATAACATCTTATACAGTAGAAGGCGATATCGTAACAGATGAAGAAATTGCAGATTTATTATTTCGGTTAAATAATGGCGTGCCAATGACCACGCAACAAAAATCTAAAGCTTTAATGGGCTTAAAATGGGCTGAAAAAATAAATGATTTAGGTGAACATATTTTGATACACAACTTAGCTGCGTTTTCTAAATCACAAATAAGAACAGAAGCACATATTACAGCATTAATACAAACAATGATGATGTTAGATGGAAAATATGAATATATAAATGTTTCTCAAAAAGTCATTTCTGAATATTCTCAGACGTTTCAAGATGATCCAGAATACAAAGAGACTTTAATTGAAAAAGTAAAAGAAGCTATGGATTACTTATCAAATATATTAGGAAAAAAAGAAAAACTTTTACTTAAAAAAGTCCATTTCCCAATGACTTTAATCACAGCATTAGAAGCTAAACAAAAAGGAATTCAAGAAGAAGAATTTTTTGAATGGTTGACTTATTTCAAAAGTGCATTGAAGGAAGAAGAAGGTTCGGAAATAGAAATACCAACAAACTACCTAGAATATACTGGTTCAGGAACAGTTGATAAAGTTAAAGCCATTGGCAGAATGAATGAAATGAAACGTCATATGAATGAGTATTTTAACAAAAAAGAAGTACTTCAATAATCCTTATGAAAAAACAACAAGTGATTTATTATTTACCATCACTTGTTGTTTTTTTTATCATTTCTATACCTTCTTTTGAAATATAGGCATTTCCAATTTTCATTAAGTTCTTGGATACCTTGCCAGTAATATCACAGATTGATTTATCATGAAACTTTTTTATTATTATACTTGTTCTATTAGCAGTTACTTCTACAAAATCATTTTCTTTGATACGAAATTGTTCAAGATACTCTATAGGTATATTCACTCTTCCTTCTTTCGTAACTTTTCGTTTGTGCATACAATTCAATCCCTTAATTATTATATTGCTCAACTTGTTTTATTAAGTCGGGATTACCTACATTATTAGCAAATTTCCTAGCTTCTTCCTTCTCTCCTAAAGCCAAATATGCATCAATAATTTGTTGTTCTTTCCTACCGTTAATATCAATTTTATCCATATAAGATAACATTGTTTCATATTCTTCCATCATATAAGATACTTCAAACTCTATATAAGGATTTTTTGTTTCCATTGTTGAAGCGATTTCTGGAAGACTCTCTAATTTATCATTAGTCAATAGAAAAGTAATAACATTACCTGCTAGTATTGGCATTTCATCCAATAATGAACCTAACTTCCCTGATTCATTATAGACTTTAATTAATAAAGGAATATCAGAGTTAGAAAGTTCTTTTTTAGGTATATTCGATAATAATTTATAGGCATCTTTATAATCTGAATTATATGCTTTTCGATATGCAGATACAAGATTATTATTATATTTTTCGGAACTAGCAAATACATCTTTTCCTGTATCCAAATCTTCAACTGATATTATCTCTTGCTCTTTTTCACCTTTAGACCCATCACTAGAAGGTAATAGCACTGGTAATAATAAATAGACTAACATTGTGAAAGCAAAAAAGCCTACACCTAATTTCATCATCTTATTATTTTTATCTACAGGTTTTCTTTTCTTTTGTTCTGTTTTTTTATATTTTGGCTTTTTTTCATTTTCCTTTTTTCTTTTGGGCAACCTAGTGTTCTTGAGAAAACTTTTTTGGGGTACTTCTTCAATCTCATTTTCTTTTTCTTCTAAATCTATCATTAAAGTTTCAATGTACATACTCAAGTCATCTAAGTTATCTAAACGGAATATAGTTTCAATAAAATTTATATTATCGGGACTTGTATCGATAAAATCATTTCTTTTAGGTAAACCTAAAACTTTATTTAAAGTAGTCATTGCATAAGTCATAATGTCAACAACTGACTTTAGATTATTTTCTCTTTCGTATAT
Organism: Cytobacillus sp. FSL M8-0252; assembly: GCF_038007345.1. Lineage (NCBI taxonomy): Bacteria > Bacillati > Bacillota > Bacilli > Caryophanales > Bacillaceae > Cytobacillus > Cytobacillus sp. FSL M8-0252. The sequence goes on along the minus strand of NZ_JBBOWZ010000002.1, from coordinate 22,572 downwards.
TTTCAAATGATCTGTTTCAAATAAAATCACTTTTGCCTTTTTCTCATATTTATCTAAAACAAAGTTCATTCTATCCCATAATACGTATATGTTTTTCCTTTCTGACTTAGCTATTTCTACCAAGGATAAGAAATAAGGTAATTTCTCTTTTAAAGAAATTTCTCTTAAATATTCAAGGGAATAAGTATGTGAGAGATCATAATAAAGTACCATATAACGGTTTATTGTTTGAATATCAAAAGGCAATAAATAATTGTCCTTTTCTTCATCTAATTTTACTAAATTTCTTTTAATATCTTTTTCAATTTCTTTAGGGTCTTCGACATTTATTTCTTGCGTAGCTATTCTGTACTTTAATTGATTACCTTCAATTTCAATACTCCCTAGCTTATTAAAAGACTTGTACAAATTCAATACACCACCTAATCTAACTTACTTATCTTCTTAATACGGAATATCTAACAAGTTTCCCTAATGCTCTACCTGTTCCAGTTGATGCACCTAGATTTCCTAAATAAGAAGGAATTACAAGAGCAAAGAAACAAAAGACTATAGCCAATAAGAATCCAACAACCATATCAACAAGTGGTGGAAGACCTTTGACAAAACCTAATTGCCCTGTCATTGAGGCTAAAGATAAAACAAAAGCCAAAGTCTGTAAAAATAAAGTCACTAAATTATTAACTATTGCACGTAGCCAAATTTGAAAATAGTTAAATTCTTCATTTACAATTGTAGGAATCGCAATTGGACCGACAACATAGAAAAAACCAAATGCTACAAATCGATAAATAATTGCTAAGAGAAATACTATATTAATTAAGCCAACAAAAATCCCAAAAACAATTGAAAAATTCGGGGAATATTTAAAAATCATTACAAATAAATCGTCTCTTTGCAATCCCGATTCTAAGAGATTACTAATTGCTAAATTTTGTATACGAAGAATATAACTAAAGATTGGTTCATACAACCCTAAAAGAATCCCCCCACTAACTACTAAATATAATTTGTTGCTCATGGCTTGGGGATAATCGTCTGGATCACCAAATCTTTTGGCTACCATAATCATAATTTGCCATACTAAAAATAGTGATAACATGATTGTTGATAAAGTTTTTAGATAGTTTTTATATTTAGTGAAACCTTCGTCAGTAACAATAGTCTCAGGCTCAAGAACTAACACCTTCGTTCCTAACGCTACAAAATTCGCAAAACCTAAAGCAAAATTATATTGCCAAGAGTTGGCTATACAAACAACATCCAACTTACCACAATCAAATTCCATTGTATCAGCGTCAAATTTTTCTATAAACTCTTGATATCCTTTTGGCATATCACTAAATTCATCTTCATATTTCTCATAAAATTCACCCTTATCAGCAAATGCAGTGGTAGTCGTGAAAATACTAAAGATCAATACAACTATTAAACTTAAAGGAATTACCTTTTTCAATTTTTTCACTCACCTCGTAACATAGCTATAAAGATAAAAAGAATAGTAGCGATTGGTAAATAAACAACCATCCCATAACCCATAACTAGATTTTTTTTATAGTGTTTGCTTTCTACTTCATTAGGTTCTCGATTGTTAATCCTTAAAAAACTTTCATTGTATTCATGCATTTTTTTATTTATCCATATATCTCTTTTTATCAAAAACCAATTCTTCATACTGATTATTTTTTTTGAGAAAACTTTCAAGGAATCATTCATTGTTATCATCCTTTTTAGATAAACTTGATAAATAATCATCTAAATTATCTTCTAATAATTCAAGGGAATATTTATCAACTTTATATTCATTTCCTTCTTTTATCCAACTTACATCTAACATTAATGTTAAGATTCTTTGGTCTATAACTCCTGTTTCACTTGAATCAAAAGGGCTTTTATATGAAAGTTTATATAATATAGATGTTGAAGCTTCATTCAAATCTTTTTTTTCACTTGTTATATGAATGATATCTATTAATTGATCGCCATTATCACCATGACTATGATTATCTTCATAGTGTTCTTCTAATTCTTTTTCTAACTTCTTTGATGCTCTATTAGATAAGTATTCTTGATGTTCTGCTTTATTTAAAGCATTTAAAAATGATTCTGCCTTACTGTTAATAGTCGGTATTTCTTGTTCTGATTCGGCTATAGATTTCCATTTATCTCTATCTATCTTTATGTCATCTTGATTAGACTTTATTTCAACCAAAAGTATAACTAAAGCTAAAATCAAAACAACTGAACCTATATTCCAAAAAAATTGTTTTTTACTCAAGAGTTGCACCTCCCTGTAGGTAAGGTAAAGGGTCAATCCTTTGACCATATGGAGATAATTGAATTTCAAAATGCAAATGAGGTCCTGTTGAGTTACCAGTAGAGCCACATGTACCTACTTGTTGTCCTGCCTTTACACTCTCACCTTTATCTACACTATTTTGTGTCATATGTGCATAAAGAGTATATTTATCTCCATGCTGTAAGATAACAACATTTCCATAACTATCACTATATCTCGAATCATAAACTGTACCAGACATAGCTGCGAATATTGATTGACCAACGGAACAACCAAAATCCACACCCTTATGTGTAGAAATACTTCCAGTGAAAGGATCAACACGAGTTCCAAACTCACTTGTAATAACAGCATTAGGTATTGGGTGTAACATACTTCCGTCTAATCCCATTACCTCACAATTCATTGATAAACCGCCAAAACTAGCAACTACCTTCGAAACATTCGGAACCCAATGTATATTTAAATTGTTTGGGTCATTTTCAACACCTATCGGTGCATATTTAGCACCTATTTGTTCTATTGTAAGTAAACCCATACCTATATATAATCTATAAAGGTTAGATGCCATTGCATCTATACCTTCTTCAAGTGAACTATATACAAAGAAACTTCCTGCACTCGAATTATATAACCCCCCAGGATTGTTTCTCTCAACTACCATTTTTGAAGTTCCACGACCTGTTTCATGGAAAGCAATACTAGCTAATAATACAGGGTCAACTTGATGCTTATACCCTATCGATAAGAAAACATCAGCCATTCCAGTAAAAACACCTGCATTATCAAATTGTGATTCAAATATTTCTTCATTTAAATCCCCTGCTTGACATGCTACTGGATATTGTCCATCTTGATTATTATTTTGAGATTGTGACCCAATTAACAACACACCCATAGTTGAGAAAACTAATGCTAAAATAACAATCACAATAAAAGCAACAAGAGCAACCACAGGGTTTTTCAATAAAAGTACTAACCACCCTGCATGTTCACGTTTCATTTTTTCACCAACCTAACCCACTCTTAAATCATCAAGTTTTTTCTTTTTAAACCAGATGTCAGCTTCAACTTCATTGAGCACCACAGAACATTGAACTTTTTTTGAACCAATAAACAAAATCCCTTTACCTGCTTGTTTACTTTTTTCAGCTTCTCGAACTGTAAGAATAGATTTTTCTTTTTCAGAAAATGAATGTGCAAGTTCCTTTTCTAGGAAGGCAATTTCACTTTCTATCATTGGTAAATACATTCTTTGTACTGACTGATTGATAACGGCTTCACCGTAATTTCGTTTATCATCCTTCGCAGATAAAAAGTCTTTGATTGATTGAGTGGCAGTAGATACACCAACATTGAAAGAACGCAATACTTTCAACATAAAATATAATTGTTGCATAGCTAATGGAATTTTAGGGTCAGCAATTACGTGACATTCATCAAATACTACTTGCATATCTTCACCATTTCCATTGATTGCTGTATAAGTAATGTGAGACATTATGTTGTAGTACAAAATTCGTTGAACTTTCTCGTTATTTTGGAAGGCTAAAGAATCATAAGTTACTAAACTGTTATCAACGTTTACATTTGTACTACCGTTGAATACATTTCTGTAAATTCCAGTAATATAAATTTGAATAGCTACATGAAAATCATGAATGTACTTATATCTTTCATCATTTCTTTTTTTCAATTCTTCTAAAAGAGAGTTGAAGTCACTTAAAATAGGATAATCATCATAAGTCAGTTTTGAAAAATCAGTATCAGCAGAAATCCCCTTCTTTGAATACGTTTCTTCAATCACTCCACTAATCACATTTTCTTCCACATCCGTCATCGTAGGATACATCAGTTTGAACATAACTAAAAGAGAAGGAATTTTATCATAAATAGGATTTTGACTATTTACATATTCATCACCTTCAACAATATATTTCTTTTTAGGGAGGTCAAAGGGGTTTAATCTACTTCCACCTTCCATACTAAATTTAATCCATTCCCCACCTAAATCTTTAAAATTTTGACCAAATTCACCTTTTGGATCATTAACTTGTATTTTTTCACCGTCTCGCCACTTTTTAATAATGTCAGAAAAAATAGCAGTAGATTTCCCAACACCTGAAATACCTATATAAACTTTATGTTTATTTAGTAATTTTCTATCATCAACAAGAATCACGTTTTTTGTTTTTTGATTAATTCCAATAAACATTCCTTCTTCGTCAAACATTTCATTTTCATGAAAGGGGAAAAAGTAGCTTACAGCTTCGGAGTTCATAAGCCTATATGTCAATTCTGATACCTTGTTTTGTCCTAGTGGTAGGAATGATTCGTAGGCTTCAAAGGCACGTATAGAAGGTGAATGAGCAGTACCTATCGGTCCGATTAAGGATTTTACTTGTTGTGTTAGCCTATCTAATTCCTTTAGTGAACTACAATTTATATGAACAAGCATGTGAGCCATAAACATAGAATCTGAACCACTTGCTAATTCTCGAATAACCATACTAGCGTCTTCACGTTGTACGTCAGCTTCAACTTTACTAGCTTCATCTAATTTCGGGTCACTTGTTTTGTTGTTTGCTTGTTTAATAGCTTGACCTAATTTCTGTCTTATGTCAGTACTGTTTACTCTTTCAAAATGATAAGTAATGCTTACGTTATTAGAAATTTCACTCAATTCCTGAATATCTTCTTGTGATAATATAGTGGAAAAATCCATAACAAGTAGCGTTCTAGTGAAATTACTTCCTAGTTGAACATAATTTTCCTTTTCAGATATATAATCAGGAGATAAGGCACTCAAAAGGTATTCATCAAATTCTCCAAGTGTACTTTCAAATTCTTCTTCTTCTTGTTTTCTTTTTTTGGCAGAAGGTAAAAAATCGAAAAATCCCATTAGATAATCAATCCTTTAATTTATTTTTTCACGTAATTGTCTTTGTAACACTTCAATTAAGTTTTTAGCTGTTTTCTCACCAACACTAATACTAGAACGATTGCTTGCTCTATCCAAAATATGTTCACCTATAGAAACTGCATTATCATAATCAGTACATGTATACATAAGTTTAGTAAGTTCATCATTGTTTAATTGTTTAATTGTCAAAGATGTATAATCAAATGTCATACTTTCAATCTTTGTCATAAGTAATTTTGATTGTTGGTCTAGTTCATCTAATGCTCTTTCTCGATCACTACCAATATTTTTACTAATTGTTATATATCTTTTCCTAGTTACCAAATCTCGAGATTTTTGGATTTCCTCAATGTGTTTTCGATATCCTTGATTAAGTAATATTTTTGCTAAATTTTCTTCATCTTTTTGTTTATTCAATACAATTTGTAAATGTCTAGAAAGATTAATAGGTTGGGCTATTTGTGAAAACTGTATACTCTTTATGAAATTTATTGTAGTCATGAATACTTTAAAACTATCTAAAGCAGACCGTTTTTCTGTTTTATTAGCTAAAGATAAGTTAACACTAGAAACTTCAAAAACTCGTACAAATCTTTTATCTGTTGTTTCATAGCAATCTGCAAAGGTAGCTTTTATACCGATTTTCCTACGAGCATCTTGTTTATCTGCCATATTTAATGCCCCTTTACGATAATAAAATTCTTTTTCTCTCTTTTTAAAATAATACTTCCAAAGTATCTTATATTTTAGGTAAGATATTTCTTTTCTAACAGGATGTTTCATCATTTGGAATGTAATTATAGCCACAGAAGGGATAGAAGAAATTATGAAAGTATATTGATTTAATAGTCCAATTGAATAGAAGATATAAATAAATAAACTGGATAGGGCAAGAAATGGTGAAAAAATCGCCAAATCTATAAATGCAACCCTACCCATTAAATAACGTTTGGAATCAATTGGTACTGGAAGTTGTACTTTCAATTCATTTCTTAGTTGTTCCTTCCGTTCAAGGGCTAGATTTCTTAACATATCAATCCCTACTTTCTACGAAAAAGAACCTAATAATCATATAAAATTATAAATAGCATAAGGATTCATGAATACCAGTAAACCAATTGATCCCATGCCAAATAAAATTATGACACACCATTTCTAACATAAGTTACAATAACTTTTGCTAATACAGAAACAGCAGCAGCCGCACCTGTCCAGAACATACCTTTTTGGAATCTAGGCACATGTTCTTCACTTCCACGCCATACCATTAAAGCACAGAAAAGGAATCCGAGTCCAAATACTGTTATGCTTGTTGATGCAATGTCTCCAAATAAAGCATTTAAAAATGATCTTATACCAACGAAAGGATTACTCATATCTTCACCTCCCCTCAAGGATAAAATTGGATATTTGTTTCTATTAATCATTATAAATCTTTTGTAGATAAATGACAACTATTTTTAGATAAAAACCTTATCATATCAATCATTAAACGTACTTATACACTGCAACATTTGACTACTATAAACTCAAAAGGCTATCCGAGAGACAAGGCTCGGGTAGTATTTTTTTGTCCTGCGGAACGCTATGCTCAAAAAAATCTCCACCCTTTCCTCCTTGTCTATCGAATTTTGGCAGGTGTGGCATAATCGCCAAGCCGACAAACACCCAATACGAGGATTTAAGGATAGTCGGCTAGCTTTCCCTATTGTACCTGCCAAATCGCCCTCACAGACGCACCAGAAGCCTTCTCATAAGTCATTAACTAGTTACGCTATTAAGACCATGGGGTTTAGCCCCCATACGACTAGCCATCCTCCAATCCCCAATACAAAGGTTAATTAATTTTCAATCCAGTCATAATTAACAGTAGAATATGGTGAATAATTTTCTCTGTCTGCAATTTCCTCATCAGTAGGATATCGTTTCTCATATAGAGTAAATCTATTTATAAAAGAAGTAATTTCTTGTTCTTCTTTTTGTTTTTTTGCTATTTTATTTAATTCAATTTCCTTGTCAATGATATCTCTTGAAGGCTCATGTTTTAAAATACCATTAACGAAGAAATACCCAAATTCTGTTATTTCAGTTTGATTCTTTTTAATCCAGTTATGTATTCTTCTAGCTTGATTTTTTAATTGGGATTTAGTGAAACTTTCAATCTTGTATTTTTTCATATTATTAATTATGTCACTAATAATATATTCGGAATAATTTAGTTCATTTTTAAGAAAATTAATAACAAAAGGATTAACAATTATATTTTTATTATTTTCTTCTTCTTCTTCAATTGTATATAGATTTATAGAATCCTGTTTTTGTAATGTTTCTATCGAAGAAGAAGATTGATAGATATTCTCTGTTATATTCTTTGTTGTATTCTTTGTTGTATTCTCTGTTAAAGAATAGATTGATTCGTGCGTTTTCATTTGTTCGTTTCGTGCGTTTTCATTCGTACGATTCGCACTCTCGATTTGTACAGTTTGTTCTTTTCCATTTGCACGAATCGCTCGATTCGAAATGGCGGAATCGTGCGAATCCATATTTACCAATGGATTTGATTGTATTTCTTCTTGAAGGTAAGAATCAAAATCATCATAATCATGATCTAAGTTATTCTCGTAACTTTGTAGAACCTCATTTAATTTCATTAGAAACACAGGGATATTTAATCTAATATGTGTTGTAGGTGTGCCATTAAATTTAAATCTCTTTTTAACTACTATCTCTTTTTCAACAAGTTTCTTGATAGCTGTTTCATAATTTCTTCTCGAAAACCTTATTTCTTCATGCCAATCCTCAACTTTTTTTGCAATCCAAAAATGACCATCTTTTTTCACTCGTAATTTGGATTTTCCTTCTTTATTGGGAAGATACCAATATACTATTTGTGAAAGTAGAACCCCACTCATAAAATCATCTGAAATGTCTATGTATGTCTTTTTTACATCTATAGTATCTTTGGTGGTTTGTTCCCAATTTATAAATGACTTCCAATTATTAAACATAAAAAAACCTCCGATATTTTTATACCTGTCCTTAAAAGTCCATAAAAAGGTAATTAAATAAAGAGGTTTTAGTATTGAAAGTATAGTTTAATATGTGCTATTATAAGGTTAACTAAATAACACAAAATTGCTTATACAAACTAGCACTAAAACCCTTCTTTTGGAGTTTTAAATGATGTGAATGGTTGGTCGCCTTTCATCGTTTAAAACTATTGGACAGGGTTTTTATTTTTTTATAAGGGCTAATTTTATTTACAGAATATTTACTCAACGTAGGTATATTGTAATAGTAAAATATGTCTAGGAATATAATGCCTTAATTGGTTTCCATTATATCATAAACTGTCGAAAATGGAAGTATAGTATTTTGAATTCGAGGAATATCAAGCGAGTAAGTTGTTGACATTAATCGACAAACTGTAATATTACTGAAACATTAAAGGGCAGGATATCCTGCCCTTTTTATTTGATTTAAAAACTATCAGGATCAAGACCTCCGAAATCAAAGTCCTTCAATTCTGAATCAGGGCTTTTATTTTCCTTTTTATTGGTATTTGGATTATTCTCGTGGGGATTTAGTACTTCTTTCTTTCCTTCAGATAGTTCTTTTGGAATAGGTTTATTATCACTAATAATTGCTTTTTCTTGGATGTTAGGAACAATATCTTTCCCTTCAAAGTATAATTTTTCTGTATGAAGCTTCCCTGCTATTTTGTGATCCGTAACATCAACATAACCGAATCTATCTATTACATGTTCAATGAGAGATAAAATACTTTTAGTATAATTGTCCTGATTATTAATCCATTCAGAAATTTTCTCTTTCTTTTCATCTTTGTTATTTTTGAAATTTATATAAAGGGTTTCTTTTATTTTTTTTTCTGACATAGTAATATTCTCCTTTACTTATGAAACAAGGGGAAGCGATGCTTCCCTTATGCCTTTGTTATTCTTTACAAAATAGTTGTTGCGCTAAATAAAATGTTCCACGACTATTCATACTAGTTGCGTACTCCTCTGGTATCCAAACAACTCTTGCTCTTACTTGAGAAGTAAAATCAATTAAATCCTCGTACATATCTTTTTTAAATACAATAGAACCTCCACCATGTACAAAGAAATACTCAGCAGTAGAAGCAGTGTATTCTACAAATGCTTGTTGAATATGTTCGTTAATTTTATAGCCTTGGATATAAGTAGCTTCTGTCATTTTTTCTCTTGCTACTTTTGATTTTTCGGTATCACCAGTTAGTAACTCAATGAAATGTTGCCTTGTAATATCACCTATTAACCCTCCAAGTTCATTTCTGTATAATTTAATAGCTTCATTGGTAGCATGTCCGACACCAACTCGGACACCATAGCTGCCATTTGGTACTGGATTAAATCCTTGTGTAAATATAATCTCGCTTGTTCCATCACCAATATCCGAATGTAAAGACCTAGCCTTAGCAAAATCTATAGGTTTTGCATTTTCATTATAAGTATCATTGTAGTTGCTTAAAATATCATTTTCGCTTTTTAGAAATGCCAACATTGCTGTTTTTCCTTCTTCTGTACATTTGCAATGTGTAACATTCACATTCACAACAACTGAATTAGATCCAACGAAAACTTTAATATTATGTTCTCCAAGAAAACGGTCTTCTAAAAACTTAGCGCTATCTTTTGTGTATTCACTTGAAGGAATAGCTGTAGCCATCTTCACATTAAGTGTTAGGGTTTTAGGTAACGTTTCTTTTGTTTCGTAGTGCTTTTGAATCGCTACTCCTGCAAGCAAAGATAAACTTGTAATGATGGGAATATCTTGTTTAACTTTATTACCAAGTGTAATGTTCATATTTTTAATGTTTCTTGGTGTATCTAGAGCTTTTCTTCCAACAAAATATATTCCATCTTTCTTTAAAGCATCACTGAAAATATGTACTGCTAAGTTATCTAATAAATTTGTAACTAACGTTTTTTCATCAGAATCATTTGTTTCAGGTTTAGAAAGTAATTGTGATACAACCGAAGGTTGACGGACTAAATTTAATTTTTCATTCCCCATAAAAGCTACTTCTGTTTTTGCATTTCCGATATCAATTCCACAACATAAATTCATTTTATTCACCTCATAAATTTTTATTTTCTTATTAATTTTCTTAATTTGTTTTCTTACTCTTATTATATCAAAAATATATCTAAAGTCAATCATTTTGATATATTTTTGATATATTTATGATATAAACTTACACGAAGTTGACATTTTAGATATATTTTATATATCAATTTTATATCTGTTTTATATCAAGGTTCGATTTCTATCAGATTTTTGATATATTTATTATATCATTTTGATATATGATAACGATATGGGATAAAAATAATAAAATCTATGCATATAATGGAATAAACGAGGGTAAAACCTACCAAAATTTTAAGGAAAGATGATATAATTTTATTTAGAAATAAATAAAAAAAGAGATGAAAGGATGTAAAGAATGCATAATCAAGATACAGCAAAAGATGATGTTATGGAAGCGATTTTTGAACTCTTAAAAAAGACACAAGAATACTTAAATAAAAAAATAAATTCATTCTCAAAAGATGAAAATTTAATTGAAGGTGAAAAGGAAGAAGTTAATCATAATTCGAATGTAAATAAGATTGAAAGGTTTCAAAGTGCAATGAAGAATATTCTAGAAAGTGATGCGAGTGATAATGTTAAAAAACTGGCTCAAACGTTTCATGACCATCCAAAAGATTCAATGAAAATGCTACAATCAATAATTTCAGAACAAGCAATACAACAAACAAAAGAACTAACTGAAATGACTTCCGAAACGAGCAAGATGCTTAAATCAATAAAGGAGGATATTGATATGAGCAAACCTAATGCAATGGATCAATTAGCAATTATCAATCGATTAGAAAAAGAAGAAAATAAAAAAGAAAAACTAGCTAATTCAATTTTAAATGAATTGAAACCATTAGAAAAAGAATATGAAAAAGAAACGTTAATTAAGGAAGAAATAGATTTTGAAGAAAGAGAAATGTAAGTTCAAATATAAATTTAATAAGTCTAGGACATTAAGACAGTGTCCTAGACTTATTTTTGTTTTTAGATATATCAAAGTAAAAGATATGGGGGAGAATAGAGATAGATATTATTCTTTATTGGGGTAATTATTCTTAAATTCTTTTGGCTTATTACCAATTATAAAAGGAGAAAACATTTTAAAAAGTTTTTCTCTTTCATCTATTGTTAAGTTACTTATTTCAAAATATTTCTCTGCTAATGCACCAGTTTCAATTAATCTTCTTGCTCGTTCTTTTCTATAATTTTGTTTATTTTTATACTCAATTTCCTTTTTTAAATTTTCTTTTTTGGTTTTTAATAAATTAATCTTTTTGTTTATATCATTAAGGTTATTATCTTTGCTCGTATCTTTCTTCATTATTTAAAACCTCGCTATGAGTATCGCTACTACCGTTAGAAAGTAATACTTCATTTTTAAATTTATCAATTAAAGATTTAAGTACTTCATCATCTTCACATTCCCATTGAGTAACAACATATTTTCCAACGTCTGTATAAAGTCGATCTTGTACTTCTTTCTTTTTTTGTTCTAATTCCCTAATTTGTTCATCTAAACTTTTGATTTTTTCTATTTTTGTTTTTCTAGCCATTTTACTACTCCTTTTTTTTCGAAATTTCTCTTTCTATATTGTTATATTATATTAAATTATATAACTTGTTAGTTGGTAAATCAAGTGGTAAAATAGAGTCATGAGTGGAACGAGTGCCCATCTATGCACCCTAAAGTGTGCTCATGGGTCTAATCTCCGATTAGATAAATAATGCTATCGCATTGAACCCGCAGGGGCAATTAAAACAGAGGAAGGAGAATGAGATTATGGGTATCTATTATTTTGATGCGAAGTTTGTTTCTAAAGCAAAGCAATCAGCAGTTGCAAAAGCTTCTTATGTAAGTAATGATGCTTTATATTCCGAAAGGGATGAAGAAACAAAGAAATTCAGAGAACGTGTAGTGAAACCTGAATCTTTTATTATTGCTCCTTCTCATGCTCCTGAATGGGTTTATAATCGTGAGTCACTTTGGAATGAAGCAGAGAAAGTAGAAAAACAATACAATGCTCAAGTGCAAAGGGAGGTTGTTGTTGCTTTACCAATTGAAATTTCAAATCAAGAACAAACAAATTTGTTAAGGGAATTTGTTCAAGAGAACTTTGTATCTGATGGTATGGTTGCAGATGTAAATATACATAGAGATCAGGAACATAATCCCCATGCTCACATTCTATTAACAGTAAGACCATTTAAGGAAAATGGAGAATGGTTCGATACTAAAACGAAGAAAGAATATATTTATGATGAAAATGGAAATCCAGTTCTTAATGATAAGGGTAAACAAAAGACAAGAAATGTAGATTTAACTGGTTGGAATAATAAAAATAAACTATTGTTATGGCGTAAAAATTACGCAGAGAAAGTCAATGAGTATTATAAAATAAATGGAATTTCTCAATCAGTTTCTCATTTATCATATGAAGAACAAGGTAAAGAAATTAAAGCGAAACAAAGACTAACAAGGAGTGAATTTTATGTAGAAAAGAAAGAGAAGGAAAACGCAAAAAAGAATAATTATGAATATAAACCAGTGACGAATTTTGGTAGGTTAAATAGTGAAATTGAAGTATATAATGAAAAAATAATTAAACTTCAAAATGAAATAGAACAATTAGAGAAATATAAAGAAAATGCAAATACTTTTAATATCAATAAGTTTAAAGATATAAGAAATAATTTTGTGTGGAATGATAGTAATTTTAAAGCTGTTAGTTTTGTGAAAGAAAGACAAAAAGTTAAATTTGTTAATTATGACGTTTCCCTAAAAGCAATGGATAGTATGAAATATTGGAAACAAAATATTGATAAAAAGCTAAGAAGTTTCGAAAGAGAAGAAAAAGCATTAACTAGTGTAAAGAGTATGTATCAGGATAATAAAGATGGTATTGCTCGTTATGGTTTTATTACTAATAATTTTGTTAAAGATTTCAATGAAAGAATGAGTTTACTTAATGAAAAATATGAAAGTTTAACAAAAGAAGTAAAGTCGTATAAGGAATCTTATAAATTGGTGAAAATATCTCATGAGATGCAGAAACAATTACTTGATAAAGAGTTTGAGTTTTTGTATCCAAATTATAAGGAGATACATGATATTGATTCGTTTGAAATTAATGAAATTAAGAATAAGTATGTAGAAGAATTTAAGAAAAATGATCAAGTCGTTAGCTCGATTCCAGAACTAGAATCATATGAGATTTTCACTACAAATGAAGAACAAGATTTTAGAAATGATGTTTGGGATATAGTTGCTGATTATCGTAATCAATCAAAAGTGAATTTTTCACTTCCTAAAAAACTAGATAAGCTAGAACAAGATTATCTAAATGCTATTAAAAGTAGTTCATTGGATATTCAAGAAGAACGAAACGATGTGTATAAAAAAGCTATACTTTACTTGTCAACCAAAAATGAAATTAAACATGCTACGAAGGTTTTTGAAGAAACAAAGAATAAAATGTTTAAAGCATTAATTGAGATTTATGGTAAAGATCAACAAGCAACTATTGAAAAAATCCCAGATAAGATAAAAGTTAAATTATTAGAACGTTTCCTTTCAGAGCGTTCCGTTAATGAATTAAGCGAGGATTTAAAACTTGTAAAGAAACAGCAGTTGAAAGATATGGATAAATCAAATGATAAAGCTAAATGGGAACCTGAATCACAAAGTCGCGATAACTCAATAGGTGGTATTCTAACGGAACTCATTGATACAGCAAAACAGAATGAAGGTAATTATGATGATTTAGAAAATAAAAGAAAGCGAGCAAAACGAAGAATGAAAAAACTAACTAAAGAAGAAATTTTAGATATGGAATAAGGGTGTGGTGGTATGGCTAATAAGAAAGAAAAAAGTCGTCTTGTTGATGGGATTATAGGTATCGTATTTTCCCTAGTTGTTGCATATTTAGGTGTTTCAGCATTAAGAATGTTACTTGATAGTGATGGAACTTTTATTGAGAATATATTATCTCCAAATGAAAGCATTGAATGGCTTTTAAATAGCGAAATATACATTATGGTTGTTATTCTTGCAATTACCTTTGGAACGTTTGTTTTATTTATGAATGGTTCTTCTAAGAAGGACTCGGGGTATAAAGATGCAAGTGAACATGGTGCTTATGGTAACGCTGCGTTTTCTTATGCGGAAGATTTAAGAGAAGTTGGTTTTATAGCCGAAAAGAAAGAAAGTAAATTCAGTGAGAAAGACCCGTTAATTACATTGCAAGCATCAGAAGGAATTATATTAGGAAGACAAGAAAATCAATTAGTAATAATACCTCCTGATTCAAAACTAGATAATAGGAATGTATATGTTGTTGGTTCATCAGGTTCAGCAAAAGGACAAGCATTTGTTATTAACAACATTCTTAATGCAAAATCAGATACAATTGTTGTTACTGACCCTAAAGGGGAATTACATAAATTAACATCTGATATAAAAAAAGATCAAGGATTTAAAGTTTATCAAATAGATTTTTTAAATCTAAAAGGTGATCGTTATAATCCGTTAGATTATGTGAAAAATGATTTTGATGCTATTAAACTAGCTACTACAATATCAGTCAACTCGGCAAAAGATGTAAAACAAGATTTTTTCTTTAACACAGCAAAAGATTTACTTACTGGTTTAATTATTTATGTGTCTAAGGAAAAGGACAGATATATAAAACCAAGTATTTCAAGAGAAGTAAAAGGATTATTCAACAAAATATCGGAAGATGAAGAGTTTTTAAAGAAACTAAGTAATGAAATAGGTGTTGAACACCCTTCTTATCAATATTTCAAAGATGCATCAGTCGCCACAGGTAATACAAGAACTTCTATACTACAGTCATTTGCACAGCAAACTGGTATATTCTCTTTAGGTGATGTCGCACAATTAACGAGTGATAGTGATTTTAGTTTTTTTGACTTACAAGAGCAAAAAAGTATTTTGTATGTGAAAGTACCGATTAAACTTAATCCTGTTCCTGCCTTAACAGCATTATTTTTCGATCAATTATTCGATACGTTATATTGGATTGGTGACCAAAACGATTCTAAATTGCACATTCCTACAATATTCATGTTAGATGAATTTGCTAACCTTGGAAAAATTAATGGTTATGATAATATCCTTTCTACATGTAGGGGATATGAAATGAGTTTAATAACAATTGTTCAGGACTTTGCTCAAATGGAACAATTGTATTCGAAAGAGATAGCAAGAACCATTGTAAGTAACCATGACACTACATTGTTCTTACGAACAAAAGACCAAGAAACAGCCAAGTACTTTGAGACTTTAGCAGGGAATACAACAATCAAGTTTAAGACAAAAGGTACTAGTGGAAGTGGTGGTTTCATGGATATTCTATTAGGTGGTAATTCGTCTAGTTCTCGATCAACTAATGAACAAATAGTTGGTAAACCGTTAATATCACAAGATAAATTATTAAATATGAGTCCAACTGATAAGTGTTATGTATTCATGACAGGTCATGTAATTGAATTGAAGAAGGCTTACCAATGGCTTATTTATAAAGATTTTATTACGAAACAAGATGGAAAAACACCAACTGGTAAACCAAAGTTTATATATAATTACCCAAACAATAGAGAAGCTTATATTAAAAAATTCGGTTTGAAACCATTAATTGAGGAATCTGAGAATCTAAGCAAAAATGATAATGAAGTAAAAATTGAAAAAGAAAAAATTATTCCATCGGTACTAAAAGAACCAACTACTGTAACGAGTGGTAATAGCAAAGAAGAAGCATTAAAAAACATTGTTGATACATTTTTTAGTTCCATTGAAACAGAAAAGAATGAAGTTAAAACAAAGAATGACACGTTAGAAGAATCTATAAAGAATAATGAAGATGAAAAAGATTCTATAAATAGCACATTAGAAGGAATTGAGAGTTCTAATGAAAGTGATCCAGAAGATTTATTCATTCTTCAACAAATTTCTCAAATTAAACCGATAATCAAGACTACCGATGAATTAGTAGATAGTTTAGAAAGCAAAAGAGACTTGTTTAAACAATTAGATTTATCAGATGATGAACCAAAACAAATTAAGGAAAAAGTCGAGGAAGATGATTTTGAAGATGAATTACCTTTAGGATAAATAGGAGGACTTTATAATAATGAAACCAGTAATATTAGCAGAAAAACCACCACAGGCAAGAACTTATGCAGAAGCCTTAACACCAAACAAGAGCCATAAAGGTTATATAGAAATTTTTCCTAATTCAATTTTTCCGAATGGTGCTTACCTTACTTGGGCAATAGGTCATTTAGTAGGTTTAGCAGAACCTAAAGATTATGATATTAAATGGGAAAAGTGGGATATCTCCACAATGCCTATTAAGCCTAAAAATTTCCAATATGTAGTTTCTAAAGGTAAACAGGAACAATTTAAAATTGTTAAATCATTGTTAAAAGATGCAAGTGAAATAATTCTAGCTACTGATGCTGATAGAGAAGGAGAGAATATAGCAAGGTCTATTATTAAACTAGCTAAGGTAGAAAATAAGCCGTTAAAAAGACTCTGGATAAACTCTTTAGCAATCCCCAAAATTCAACAGGGATTTAAAGAATTAAAAGATGCCAAAGATTTCTATCTATCGTATATAGAAGCACAAACGAGACAACAAGGTGATTGGTTAGTAGGTATGAATGCCTCAAGGTTATATACACTTCTTTTACAATCGAAAGGTATCAAGCATTCTTTTTCTGTAGGTAGGGTACAAACACCTACGTTATATATGATTTATGAGAGAGAAAAAGAAATGGAAAATTTCAAACCAAAATCGTTTTATGAACTTGAAGGTGATGTTCACCATAAAAAAGGACAATTCAAAGTAAAAGCCAACGTTAAAGTAGATAAAAAAGAAGATGCTATAGAAATATTGACAAAGAATAATATTTTGCTTGATTCTTCTTTTGATACGAAAGTTAGCAATGTTGAACAGTCAGTTGAAACAGAATCATCACCAAGGTTATATACACTATCATCAATACAACCAAAAGCGAATAAATTATGGAAATACAGCCCTTCTAAAGTATTAGAAATTGTACAACAACTATATGAAAAAAAGCTTGTCACATATCCACGAACTGATACACCGTATATTACAGATGAAGAGTTTAAATATTTACTATCGCATGTTGAAGAATATCAAAGAGTAATAAATCAAACATTTGAAATAAAAAATAGGGAAGCCCAAACAAGATATGTTAACTCTAAAAAGGTACAGGAACATTATGCAATAATTCCTACAGAGAAAATACCAACAGAAGATGAAGTGAATAAACTTACATCAGAAGAAAAAAATATATACTTTGAAATTGTTAGAAATACATTAGCTATGTTTCATGGTAAATATGAATATAGTAAGACAATAATCGAGATAAAAAACAATGGACTAGTATTCATGACTACTGGTAAAATAGAGATATCAAAAGGGTGGAAAGAGTTATATCCTTCTGATAAACATGAAAAAAATGAAGAAAGCTTACCATTAGTCAGTGTGAATGATGTAGTTAAACTAAAGGTGGATATAAAGGAGGGAAAGACAAAGAAACCAAAACGATATACAGAAGGGGATTTAATTCCCATGATGAAAAACTGCGGTAATAAATTAGATAGTGAAGATCAAGATATCTTA
Source organism: Cytobacillus sp. FSL M8-0252 (assembly GCF_038007345.1). Lineage (NCBI taxonomy): Bacteria > Bacillati > Bacillota > Bacilli > Caryophanales > Bacillaceae > Cytobacillus > Cytobacillus sp. FSL M8-0252. The sequence goes on along the minus strand of NZ_JBBOWZ010000002.1, from coordinate 4,550 downwards.
AAAGAAAGTGAAGGAATTGGTACAGAAGCAACACGAGCGAATATTATAGAGACATTAAAAAAACAAGAATATATTGAAGTTAAGAAAAATCTTGTCTATGTAACAGGAAAAGGAACAATTCTATGTGATGTGGTTGAAGGTTCACTTTTAAGTAGTCCATCAATGACAGCAAAATGGGAAACCTTTCTAAAACAAATAGGTAAAGGTGAAAGAAAACAATCTAGTTTCTTACAAGGTATAGAAAAGTTAATAGATAAAATGATGGAGGAAATTCCTATGAAGATAAGTTCCTCAAACCTCCAACAAACTATTGAAAAACAGGAAACCGAGAATTATTTAGGTAAATGCCCAACTTGTCAAAAAGGGAATATTATCGATAAAGGTAAGTTTTATGGTTGTAATGGATATAAGGAAGGTTGCAAGCAAACTTTTCCTAAAACCCTGCTTGAGAAGAATATTACTGAAACTCAAATGAAAAAGCTATTGAGTAAAGGGAGAACTGATACGATTAAAGGGTTTTCAGGGAAAAAATCATTTAATTCATATCTTACTTTAGAAGTTGTAAAAGAAACTAATATAAATAAATTTAAATTTAACCTTGTTAAATAGGGAGGAAATTAAATGGATTTAACGGCTGAACAGGAAAAAAAGAGAGATAGTTTTTTTAGAATGTTGAATAGAATTGAACTCAATCAAAAAGCAATTGATCCAGATGAAAATGACCTTATGAAAGCTACCTATCGAATAGATGAGCCATACTCTATTGTGTTTACTAATAGAAAGGATACAAGAATGTATGAAGCTACTTATAAAGGTGGGGAACTAATAAAGTTAATTCCAAGAAATGAGGAACTTTTTCAAGATATCAATGAAGGTTATAAAGATAATTTAGCTGAACCAGATTTAACTAATATCATTAGTATTAGTAATCCAGTAAAGAATTTAGAACAGTCAATAGTTCAACAGGCTTTTCAGCCAATTCCTTATTCAATAGCTGAACTTAAAAATGATTTAAAGTTTAGCAGCGATTCTTTAAGTGATTTCAAAGCAATAGAAAAATTACAACATAGATTAGATGAATCTATCCAACGTGAAGAATCATTGTATCAAACCTTAGACGAATATATCGAAAGAACAAACGATATAGAAAATAATCCTGTCGTTAGAGAAATGAATCAAGAAGATATCCTATTAAAAATTGATGAATATAAGCATATGCAGGAAGGGGTGATAAGTAGATTAAATGAATTGGAAAGATTACATGAAACAACAAATGTTCTTTCAAGTATCAAATTCAATGAATTGAGACAAGAAGATCGATTGAATGAATTATATCCTGATAATCCACTTGTTCATTCTCTACAAATGATGGATAAAGAAATACCATTTATTAAAGGGTTTGAACAAGCGTTTAAGGAAGAATCAAAAACAAAAGGATTAAACCATACATTGGGTTTAGCTATGAATCATCAGATTTCAGAGCCTAATGAACAAGTGAAAATGCATCTTACAAATTATAAAAACATCCAAGAATATATTAACGAACCTTACTCGAACTTATCTAAAGAATTGCATAATCAATTACAAGAACTCTCATATGATTCTATGGATAAAGCAATAAATGTAGTTAATAGACAATTTGCTAATAACCATGAACATATAAAGGCTAATATTAAGCTTGTGAGAAATGAAGATAAAACAGTGGATACTCAAAGGGAGTATAACAACTTATTTAACCTATTAAAACCTGTAACACAATTGAATGAAAAAGAAATTAATCTTTTCACGATAAATGAGATTTCTTCTGAATATAGTACAAAAGTATCTGAATACTGGCATCAAGAAACCTTAACGAAGATTAATGATTATATTTCAAAAGAGATAGAAATTGATGATAAACAGATTAATTTGATAGAAGCTGATAAAGGTATTAGTATACTTGCTTTAAAAGGTGACAAAAGAACAAATTCTCAAGATATAGAACTAGAAGAACATTTAACTACTATATATAAAGCTATAGATGGTTTAGAAAAAAAATCTGATGAATTACAGCCAAATGTTGATGAAGTAAGGCAGATGATTTCGTATTTAAAAGTAAATTACGAAAATATTGTAGATCGACATTTGTCTGTTGAAAACAAAAGCAAAATTATTGAAAAAGCATATTCTTTGAATAATGAAAAAGGTATTGAGTATGAACAACTTGTAAATAAGATTGCTGAACTTGAAGGGAAATTAAAAGAATCAAAATTGGATGAAAAAGAACCAAAAAAAGCATTTGAATTATTATCTGAAACAGTAAAACAAAACTATAAGAAAGAAATGAATAAGTTACACGAACAAGTTGAAAGATTAAGTCAACATGTTACTGATATTAAGGAAAACTTCAAAAAATTCACTTATGGAAAAGTTGAATCGGTCTATAAGGTTGCTTTCAATGCAATAGATAAATTAGATAAAAAACTAATTAATATGAAAACAGAAATTGAAAAAGATATACAAGCAGTACATGATAAAACTCAGCCTAAAGAACAAATAAAACAACCTGTCGAGATAGAAAGGTAAGGGAGGAATAAAAATGTATTTGAATAAAAGTGAAATAGTAGGCTCTGATAAGCCAATCTTTTTTAATAAAGAGGAAGGTCAATTTACTTATGATGAATTGATTTATGCAGACGAAGACCCTAATACTTATCAACATGTAGGGTTCGTTACTCTTTATATTGGTGATAAACAAATGTTTGAAAAGATTTATCAAAAGGGGGAATAATTAATGGCTAAAACATTGACAGTTGATGATGTGAATAAAACATTAGAAAAGAGTCTATCAGATGTTTTTTCTAATGATAGATTTCAGGATTTATTAAATGTAATGGCTAATGTTAAAAATTATTCTTTAAATAATACTCTTTTAATTATGGCACAACGACCTACAGCAACAATGGTGATGGGGTATAAAGATTGGAAGAAACTTGGTAGGAATGTGCAGTTAGGGGAAAAAGGAATACGGATTCTTGCCCCATCTATAAAAAAAGTTGAAATGGAAAAAATTGATCCAAAAACACAAAAACCTGTAATCGATAAGGATGGTAAAACAGCCACAGAAAAAAAGGATATGCTGACAGGGTATTTTACAGTTAGTGTTTTTGATGTAGAACAGACAGAAGGAAAAGAAATACCACAAGTAAGAGATTTTATTAGTTCAAATATGCAGGAAGACTCTTATATTAGTAAGTTGTATGAAGACTATAAAACCTTTTTAAAAGATACTAAAAATATGTCAATTGATGAACAACCAACAGATAAAGGGGTAGGTGGATACTTTAACCGTTCTACTGATGAAATTGTAATAAGTACTACTGAAAATAATAATAATACCGAAAAATTCAAAGTGTTAATTCATGAGTATGCCCATTCGCAACTGCATCACAAAAATTCTGAAATGAAAAACCTTCCAAGAGAACATAAAGAAGCACAAGCTGAATCAGTTGCATATGTAGTAAGTAAATATTATGGGCTAGATACCGAAGAATTTTCAACAGGATATATAGCAACATGGAGTAAAGATATGAAATTAGCTAAGATATCTTTACAAGAAATACAAGATGTTGCTAATAAGGTTATTGATGATATAGATCGGCTTCAAAAAGACCAAATTAAAAACTTTTATAAAGACCAAACCAAAGAGTATGAAGAAGCTAAGAAACATTTAATTGAATATCATGGCATTGATGATAAAGCTTTTGATCCTCAAAATAAAGCTGAAACTAGACTACAGTTAATCAATAAAGATAATGGTTTTATTTTATCAGGGAAACTAGAATATAATCAAAAGACAGAAACATTTTACTTCCGAACGAATCGCAACTTAATTGAACCTTTATCAGAACTATCTAAAGGTGGCAAATTAGCCGTTTTGAATGTAGAGAAGGAATTAGGTCATTTAAAAGAAATCAAAGCTTATAGTCGTATACCAGAGCATTACGAGGTGAAGAAGATTAGAAACGGCCCTTATGTTGTCCAGTCAGCAAATGGTCAAGATGTAATCTCAAAAGGCTTCGAAAAGAAAGAGGATGCAAAAGAGTTTAAAAATCGTTCCTCAATTGCTCAAGCCCTCCACCAAAGTACAATGCTTAAATATGAAAAAAATAATAAAGAACTGGAAAACGACCTTCAAGAAGTTACAACAGAAATTGAAAATCAGATTAATAAATCAGTAGGAGAATACTTATCTGTAAATAGTGGAAAACATATTCGCCCGATTGGTTTAGGAGGAACAACGATAGGATGGACATTACTTAAAAACCCATCATTGAAAAATATTGAGCAATTAAAAGAGTTTGCGGAAAAAAATAAAAATGTACCATCTTATACAAAACTTCAAGATGCAATTGTTCATATTGAAGACCAAAAAGATAAAAAACAAGAAAATAAAAAAGCCAATACAGAACATGAAAGAGTAATAGAAAGATAATGCGTTATGAATAGGGTTTATAGTCAATCTATACAGTGCAGCTGTAAGTTTTTATCACAAAAAAAGGCTATCCGAG